>JBDSFC010000194.1:0-8282 GCA_039919745.1 Bacteroidia bacterium
ATTAAAGTAGCAGAAGCTGCAAAGATCATTGAGAATACGCAACGTGATGTGAATATTGCTTTAATGAATGAGCTATCTATTATTTTTTCACGTATTGGAATAAATACTTACGATGTTTTAGAAGCTGCCGGTACAAAATGGAATTTTTTAAAATTCTCACCCGGTTTAGTTGGCGGGCATTGCATTGGCGTTGATCCTTACTACTTAACTTACAAAGCAGAAGAAATGGGGTATCACGCACGTGTTATCAATAGCGGACGTTATGTAAATGATAGTATGGGCTTTTATGTTGCCAAAACCTGCGTTAAAAGAATTATTGCTGCCGGAAAAAACTTATCAAAATCAAAAGTGTTGGTAATGGGCGCAACGTTTAAAGAAGATGTAAGCGATATTCGTAATAGTAAAGTGGCCGACATTGTAAAAGAATTAAAATCATTTGGTGTAAAGGTTGATATTATTGATCCACATGCCGATAGCGATGAGTTAAAACACGAATATGGCTTTGGTTTAAATAAATTAGGTAAAGGTTATGATGGTGTTATTGTAGCAGTAAATCATAAAGAGTACAAAACCCTTGACGAAAAATATTTTAAAGGAATTCTTTCAAATAAAGGTGTTTTGGTAGATGTAAAAGGAATGTATAAAGATAAAATTAAAGGCTTAACATATTGGAGTCTGTAAAAATAAAATTTAAAAAATGAAAATTCTTATCACAGGAGGTGCAGGTTTTATTGGTTCGCATGTTGTGCGATTAATGGTAAATAAATACCCCAACTATACAATTCATAATTTAGATAAATTAACTTACGCGGGTAATTTAGCTAACCTTACCGATATTGAAAATAAACCTAACTACAAATTTATTAAAGGTGATATTGTTGATGCTAAATTCATTAATGATCTTTTTAATAAAGAAGAATATAACGCCGTTATACACTTAGCTGCAGAAAGTCATGTAGACAGAAGTATTACCAATCCTTTGGAATTTGTAATGACCAATGTAATTGGGACCGTAAATTTATTGAACGCTGCAAAAGAACTTTATAAAAAAAACAATGCTAAGTTCACAAAATTCTATCACGTAAGTACTGATGAGGTTTATGGCGCCCTTGGTGAAACAGGTATGTTCACCGAAGAAACTTCTTACGACCCACATAGCCCTTATTCTGCTTCAAAAGCAAGCAGTGATCATTTTGTGCGTGCATATCATGATACTTATGGTTTACCGGTTGTTATTTCTAATTGCAGTAATAATTACGGGCCAAATCATTTTCCTGAAAAATTAATTCCACTTTGTATTCATAATATTAAAACCAACCGTCCATTGCCAATTTACGGCAAAGGCGAAAACGTTAGGGACTGGTTATTTGTTGAAGATCATGCAGTGGCTATTGATACTGTTTTTCACAAAGCAAAATTAGGTAGTACTTATAACATTGGCGGCCATAACGAGTGGACAAATATTGATGTGATCCGTTTGTTATGTAAAGTAATGGACAAAAAATTAAACCGCCCTGAAGGTACAAATGAAAAGCTTATCACTTTTGTAAAAGACCGTGCCGGCCACGATCTGCGCTACGCTATTGATGCTACCAAATTAAAGAATGACCTTGGTTGGGTGCCTTCTGTTACTTTTGAACAAGGCCTGGATCGTACAGTTGATTGGTATTTAAATAACGAAGAGTGGTTAGATAATGTTACTTCGGGTAATTACGCAAAGTATTACGAAGACCAATACGAAAAAAGATAATTTTAAAAAAAAGCCGAACAATTTGTTCGGCTTTTTTTTGAGGCTATTGCTTAATGATCTTCTGATTATAGTTTATATTATTTCCGGTAATATTTATAAGATATAATCCAGGAGCAAAATGTTTTAGATCTACTTTTGTATCATAGCTATCATTTTTATTTTCAACAAATAAAAGTTTACCATTAAGGTCTCTTATCTCTATTTTTAACTTTTCGTTAACATTAATTTTGGAAGTGTGAATTGTAATTTGATCGGTAACTGGATTAGGAAAAATAGTTAAAGGTAAAATGTTTTCTGAACTATTTTTTTCTATATCTAAAACAAGGCAGTAATTGGCATTAATTGAATAATTTGTAACAGAACTTGCAATTGACGTAAGAACCGGGGTAGTAATTGACGATACCACTATAACGGTTCCTGGATTACTTGGTGGAAAATAGGTTAATGAGGGCGTTGATAATAACCCTAATGACATAGTAGATAAACAGCTTAATGTAGTATGCCCAATTGTTAAAGGGTTTGCTGGAAAATTAGCACCGATAACATCAAAAAAACAATTTCCATTATAAAGCACATGTATATCACTTTTTGGTATTGCCGGTTGTGTGCTAAAAGGAAAATTGACCATGTATCTTGAAGTTAAATTAGCGTACAAACCATTCGAATCAAGCTTTATAAAACCTTTATTATAATTACCATATGGGTAAGCGTCCGACAAAAAATAAGCATTTCCTTTTTCATCTTCTTTTACATCAATAAAATAATTGTTTGGTGCCCATGCACTCCAGTCGTAATACCAGATCAATTTATTGACATCAAATTTATATAGACTTGGATGCGCGACGCTTAAATTATTGGTGATGGTAGTACCAACATAAAATTCTGAGCCGAATTTTGACTTATAAAAATAGGTTGTAGGCCAATAATTAGAAAAGCTATAAAGTGTAAAAGACGATAGCTTTTTGATTGAATCTACAGCATCCTTATAGTTATAGATCAGGGCTAAGAAAGGTCCTAAAGAGCCGCCATCTGCATAGATCTTATAATAACCTAGGGAATCGTTTATAATATTAAAGTTGTTATAACCGGCAATTATAGTACTAGTAAAAATGCGTGTTTTTAGGATCGTTCCCAGCGTATCAAGTTTCATAAAAAATCCCCCACTTGTTGAAGAATAGCTTAACAATCCCGTAACTATTAAATTATTATTTCTATCCAGTAATAATTGTTTTGCCTGTGTTGAATTTACAGTGTAGTTTGTTGCACCAATGGTTATTGTTGAAGTATAAATTGATTTTATCCAAATTACATTGCCATTGTTATCTAATTTACCAATTCTATCAATTTTAACAACATCGGCAGGATTGCTTCCAATAAAATACATGCTTCCTGTTTTTGAAAGAAGGATATTATTGAAATTTATATTAGTATATGTTTTAACCCAAATTGTATTTAGGTTTTTATTTAATTTTTCAAGCCTGTTGCCATGAAACATATAAATATTTGTATCCGAATCGGTAAATGACTGTCCATTATTACCTGTTGAAGCATTTAAATATGGAAGGTTTTGCGATCTCAAAGAAAATGCAAAAACAATATTTAAAAGTAAAAGAATGTAGTTTTTTTTCATGCAGATTTATTTTAATACTAATTTAACGAAAAAGGAATCGCTTACAAAACAAAACCAATATTTGGTAGAATTTTAGAAATAGCTGGCATGAAAGCCATATTTATATCCTTAATCTAATTTTACCTCATTAAATTTCTTAGGATCAAAAAGATCATCATTTAATTTTTTTGGAAATTTTATATCAAAATATTTTTCAATAACATCTAATTTTCCATTTGTCTTAAAGGTTACCAACTTGGCTACCCAATATTTTCCGTTCTTTTCATAATCGCTAAAAACACAATCGCTTACTGAATTTCGCCTGGCATAAATTATTCTGTGTAAATACAAACGTTCTGCATCTATCCAAAATTGTTTACTGGTACTATCTTTTTTTTCAGCACCAACAACGTATACTTTTCTTCCCTCAAAAATATCCTCTCTTACTTTTTTAAGATCATAACCAAGTGAATCGAAAATATGGATAGTTTGCTCAGGCTTTAAAAAATAAATATCAAAGGCTGCTACTAAAAGCTCATGTATCATGGGTTTCGAGACAGGCTCTTTTCCTTCGGTAAATACATTTATTTTGTGATCAGAAAATAAAATACCATTCTTAGAATCTTTTGTATTGAATTTGATTAATAATTTTCCGGGAAAGGAACCGGCTTCATGCCAGATCTCCATTTTTTCTTCTTTGCCGTCTTTATAAGAATGTGTTTCCTGGCTAAAAGTAAAATACTTATACCATTTATTTTCGGCATAAGCAGTATACATTGCAGTTATTACATCTTTACCGTCTTTTATATTTTTTGCTCCAATTTGAGAATAAACCTTAAAGCTAAATATCAAGAAAGCAAAAAAAGAAATTAGTGTTTTCATTTTTATTGCGAAACTTCTAATTGTAATTCACAATCTAAAGTTGATTTACCTTTTTTGTCCCATACTTTTGATTTCCAGCTATAGATCTCTCCTTTTTCTGAACCGGTTGGAGGGGCTGTAAATTTGATAGATAAGGCCTCTTGCACCATTTTGGTATCTACTCCTGTAGAATCGTATGACGAAAACAGATCGGCAATATCTAATACGGTTTTTCCCTTTGAATCCACTACTACAATAGATGCGCCGGGATATACTTTGCCATCGATCTCTTTAAAACCGGTAATTCCGGTAAATACAACCGAAATATCCTGACCTGGTTTAATTTTAACATCTGTTGTTTTTTGGTTGTCTTTAACCAGGAATGAATTGCCCACAGCAAAACCATCATATTTTATGCTTAAACCAGACATAAGGTCTTTTTTTACGCCTACAGAGCAGGCTATCAGTAATAAAGACACTACTATAACACTTGTAATAGTTTTAATTTTATTCATTATTGCGTTTTTTTCCGGTTAATATTCTACCAAAAATAATACAATTGTGAGGTAAAAAATAATTTATTATTTAATATAATATTACTCTAAAATATTTTTGCCATTCCCGCCAATCTATTATATTTGTATACTAAGGTTTTATAATGGGAAAACAAGATAGCGCCGTAAAAGCAAGTAATTTGAGTTTTGAAGATTTCAAGAAAATTGTTCTGAATGATTTTAAATTAATAAATGAAAGCAGGCAGGCAAGTTTATTAGGAAGAAAGGAAGTTCTTACAGGGAAAGCAAAATTCGGGATCTTTGGAGACGGTAAGGAAGTGGCGCAAATAGCCATGAGCAAAGTGTTTCAGAATGGTGATTTCAGAAGCGGTTATTACCGTGATCAAACATTTATGTTAAGCATTAATGCCTTAACTCTTCAGCAATGGTTTGCCGGTTTATACGGTCATACAGATATTACACTGGAGCCTATGAGCGGTGGACGCCAGATGGGTGGTCACTTTGCTACACATAGTTTAAACGACGATGGTTCATTTAAAGCACTGGTAGATCAAAAAAATTCAAGCAGCGATATTTCTCCAACCGGCTCACAAATGCCGCGTTTATTGGGCTTAGCATACGCATCACATTTTTATAAAATAAATAAAGACCTTCATAACGCACCTTTCAATACATACAGTAACAAAGGTGACGAAGTGGCTTTTGGCACTATTGGTGATGCTTCTACAAGTGAAGGATTATTCTGGGAAACCATTAATGCAGCCGGCGTGCTCCAGGTGCCAATGCTGATAAGCGTTTGGGATGATGGACACGGAATTTCTGTTCCTAAAAAGTATCAAACTACCAAAGAAAGTATTAGTGAAGTACTTAAAGGATTTCAGCGTGATGCAAATGGAAAAGGCTACGAAATTTTTAAAACAAAAGGTTGGGATTATGCGCATTTATGCGAAACATACGAAAAAGCCGCTAAGGTTTGTCGCGAAGAACATGTACCTGTTTTAGTACATGTTGAAGAAGTAACTCAGCCCCAAGGTCACAGTACAAGCGGGTCACATGAACGTTACAAAAGCAAGGAGCGTTTGCAATGGGAACTTGATTTTGATTGTGTAAAACAAATGCGTGAGTGGATCATCAATAATGCATTAGCAAATGATGATGAATTAAATAAAATTGAAGAAGATGCAAAAGAAGCGGTTAAGAATGCTAAGACTGCAGCATGGACCGATTATTTAGCGCCAATAAAAAACGAAGTAGAGCAGGTAAGTGCTTTATTTGAAGAAATTGGTGGCGATGCAATACTTGCAATTAAAAAAGAACTACAAGCTGTTAAAGAGCCAATAAGAAGAGAGATTCATATGGCTGTGAAGAATGTACTTCGTTTAACGGTAAACAATTCATCTTCTGCCCGTGAAAATTTAATTAAATGGTTAGAAGAATCTAAAGAAATTAATAACGATCGTTTTAGTTCACATTTATATTCTCAATCTTCAAAACAGGTGAAAAATATTTCACCAAAAGATGTTGAGTATACAGATGATAAACAAATGGATGGTCGCGAAATTTTACGCGATAATTTTGATGCTATTTTATCCAAATATCCTGAAGTAATGATCTTTGGTGAAGACTCAGGAAAAATTGGTGGTGTAAACCAGGGCTTAGAAGGTTTGCAATTAAAATACGGAGAGCACCGTGTATTTGATACCGGTATTCGCGAAGCTACAATTATGGGGCAGGCCATAGGTCTTGCTATGAGAGGCTTACGTCCAATTGCAGAAATTCAATATTTGGATTATTTATTATACGCTTTACAATTAATGAGCGATGACCTGGCAACAGTTCAATGGCGCACAAAAGGAAAACAAAAAGCGCCGGTAATTATTCGTACACGTGGCCATCGTTTAGAAGGCGTGTGGCACAGTGGTTCTCCTATGGGTATGATCGTTCATGCCTGCCGTGGAATAAATATTTGCGTACCACGCAACATGACCATTGCTTCTGGTTTTTATAATACATTATTAGAATCAGATGAGCCTGCACTGGTTATCGAACCATTAAATGCTTACCGTTTAAAAGAAAGATCACCTGCTAATTTTGGCGCATATAAAACACCGCTGGGCATACCTGAAGTTTTAAATACAGGAAACGATATTACGCTTGTTACCTATGGCAGCAGCGTTCGTGTAGCGCAGGAAGCTATTAAAAATTTAGAGAAACATGGTATTTCGGTTGAGCTTATCGATCTGCAAACATTGATACCTTTTGATATTAATCATTCAATAGTTGAATCGGTTAAAAGAACTAATCGCTTATTAGTGTTGGATGAAGATGTTTCAGGAGGAGCAAGTTCTTATATTCTGCAAAAGATCGTTGAAGAACAAGGGGCATATAAATTTTTGGATTCTACACCTTTAACTTTAGCTTCAAAAGACCATAGACCTGCTTATGGCAGTGATGGTGATTACTTTAGCAAACCAAACTCAGACGATGTTTTTGATACTATTTATAATTTGATGTCAGAAGTTAATCCAAATCAATTTCCTAAAATATATTAAAAAAAGGTAATTTTATCATCCCGGCATGAAAATAGAACGGAGAGGATAAATAAAATTTAGACTATGAAAAAATATTTACAAACACTCTTACTTTGTTCTTTAGTGGCATTTGGATTTGAAGCATCAGCACAAACTAAAACAGAAGATGACGCTCCTAAAAAAAAGAACGAAACTAAAATTTCTGAAGTAGTTCCAACAGATTCTTTACCGGCAAGTGAATTATTGCAACGCGCAGTAAATTGGGTGAAAGTAGAAAATACGAATTATGGTAAAACAAGTGGTGTTACAACTGGGTCTAAAGCAGAGTGTACAGCTACTTTTCCATGCAAACCAAAAGAATTAAATCCTGAAACAGATTATACCGGTAAGTTAAGTATGCACATTGCTATTGAGTGTAAAGACAACCGTTATAAATACACAGTTTCTCAAATTAAGCATATTAGTACCAGTGGCAGAACAACAGCAGGAAGCATTGATAATAAAGTGCCGGAATGTGGTAGTATGGCCATGGGTGATATTATCTGGAAAAAACTAAAAGGCGAAGCAATTAAAGATGCCAATAAAGTAATTGAAGACCTTAAAGAAGGAATGAAAAAAGATTCTAAAGATGTTGAAAAAGAAGAATGGTAATTATTACTGTTCTACTGTAAAATAAAAAACTTTATTGGTTCTGCAGGATTTTTGATCCTGTGATTAATTTAAACAGGGGTTCAAGGCATTTACTTTTGCAAATATTTGATAAAGAGAAATTGATCTTAACTGAAAAAATAATTAAGAAATGAAGAATTTTATTTTAAAGATAGTCATTATAGTTATGGCTAGTGTAAGTGCTTATAATGCACAGGAGTTTGTTTCGCAACTAAATTTCATGGATGCTTTAGGAAATAAAGACAGTATAATTGTTGGTTACGATCCTTTAGCAACAGACAGCCTGGATACTGCTTTTAATGAAACAGATATTAAAAATACACCCATTAATTCTTTACTTGATGTTA
>JBDSFC010000196.1:0-4552 GCA_039919745.1 Bacteroidia bacterium
ATTGCATTATCTAATTCATCTACTAAGATTACTTCTTCTTTTATAACATTGTTCATGGATGTTTTTTGTATTGCAATTTAAACATTTTGCAACGTTTTGAAGATGTTTGTAATTATATTTAAATAAAAACCATAAGGCGCCCCAAATTGGCATATGAATGCCTATTATTAACCAATTAAAAAGCAAGGTCTACCATTTATTTAAGATACTTTACTTTTTAAACAAATAAGTTTAAATTAGTGTTGATTATTAAAAAGTTAAATTACATAATCGTTTTTTTTCTCTGTTCCATTTTTTTTAAAAGCGGAGCGCAGCAATATTTTTTTAAAAATTATAGTGTCGAAAGTGGACTGCCTTTTGTGCAGGTTTCATGCATGTTTCAACAAAAAAACGGTTATTTATGGAGTGGTGGATACGGTGGTTTATGCCGCTTTGATGGAAAAAATTATTTAATTATTAATCCAAAAAAAGGATTAATAGATCATAATGTAAATGCCATAGCTGAAGATGATAAAGGAATGATCTTTGTTGGAACCAATAAAGGATTAAGCACAATAAAAGACCAAAAAATTTATAATTATAAAAAAGAGAACGGGCTTTTAAATACATATATAACCTCCTTGTGTAATGGCTATCATCATTCAATGTACATTGGCACAAAAAAGGGTTTATTTATTTTTAGTAATGGCAAGATCAAAACAGTAAAACAGCTTGAGCCGTTTAAAATTAATTGCATTTATAAATCCGATTCAAGCTTTTTGTTTATTGGTACAGATAATGGATTGGTTATATATGGCCATAATAAATTTCAATTGATCAGTAAGTTAAGCGGCCTGGCCTCAAATCAGGTAAATTGTATTACACAGCAAAAAAATAAATTAATCATTGGTACTACAAATGGTTTAAGTGTTTACGATCTGGAGTCAAAAAAGATCACGAATTATTATATCGAAAATGGTTTAATTGATGAAAATATTACAGCTGTTTTAAACCAGGACAACGAATTTACCTGGGTGGGCTCACAAAATGGTTTGTTGCGTTTTGATGGTTTTCAATTCTCTTATTATAATATTGGCCCGGATAATAACTCTAATCTAGTGCGTTGTTTATTGCGGGATAGAGAGGATAATATATGGATTGGCAGCCACAGTGGTTTGTATAGATACAAAGACAATTCATTTTCAACATTCGATAAAATAAATGGACCAGGGAATGCTTTCGTTTATCAAATATTCAGGGATAAAAAAGAAGATCTTTGGATGGCTTCCGATAATAATGGTATCTACAAATTTTCGCAGGGTTATTTTAAACGTTATGGAGTAAGTGATGGTTTAAGCACAAATTCTTCGCAATGCGGGCTCCAGGATAATGAAGGCAGAATAATTTTTGGAACCGAGAAAGATATTATCGAATTCAGGAATGATAGATTTTATACAATTCCTCTGCCACATGGCTTAAAAGGTCCGTATAGTATTTTATTTTTAGCTTCGGATAACAAATTATGGATAGGTGGTAGCAATGGTGTTTCTTCTTTGATATGGAAAAATAATAAACCAGAATCCAGATTTTATCCAATAAATTTTAATTCAGATTTCCAGGTATATGGTTTGTGTGAGGATGACGAACATAACATATACATAGGTACACAACATGCGGGATTACTTAAGCTTAGCAATGATTCTATTATTAATCTTAGTCATAAACTTAATTGGGAGTTTGAGGATTTTTTAGCACTAAAATATACGAATGGCTATTTGTTTTCTGCAACGCTGGATGGCTTGCTGATCATGAATACCAAAACATACGAATTGCAAAGAGTAACCCTAAACGAAGGTTTAAATTCTGAATTGGTATACTCTTTGGGATTTGCGGAAAATAAAAATGTGTTATGGATGGGCACTAACCAGGGAATAAATAAATTGAACTTAAAAAAATTCTTTGCTACAAAACAAATTGAAGTGAGATCTTTTGGTAAACAGGATGGTTTTGTTGGTGTTGAATGTAATGGTAATGGTATTTGGGAAGATAAAGATGGTACACTTTGGTTTGGTACGGTAAGCGGCATTGTAAAGCACGAACCTTTTAATTTAAAGACCAATAAAGTTCAGAATTCAACACTCATTCAAAACATAAAAATTTTTAATGAAGACACCCTCCTTGCAGATAATGCTAATTTACCCTACAACTTTAATACAATAACATTTGGATACAGAGGCATTTGTTTAACGAATCCCGATAAAGTATTGTACCAAAAAAAATTAGAGGGTCTGGATAAAGAATGGAGCTTACCCAGTACCGAGGATTATAGTAAATATGCAAACCTTACCCCGGGCAAATACATTTTTAAAGTAAGGTCCTGTAACAATGAAGGTATTTGGGATACTTATGAAACTACGTTTTCATTTGCAATAGCAACACCATTTTATTTAACCTGGTGGTTTATTTTAATTGTTGCAACAATTCTAATTGGTGTTGTTTATACTATTTTTAAAGTGCGGCTTATTTCAATTGCAAAACAACAGCGATTAGAATTTAACCGGAAGGTAGAAATGAGTAAGATCGAATTAAAAGCTTTACGTTCTCAAATGAACCCTCATTTTATCTTTAATTCATTAAACTCTATACAGCATTATATTTTTCACAGTAAAACGGATGAGGCTATAAAATACCTGAGCAAATTTGCGCGCCTGGTAAGGATCATTTTAAATAATTCTGATAAACCAACAGTTACCGTTGAGGAAGATATGGAAGCACTTAGATTGTACCTTGAGTTGGAGCAAATGCGTTTTGAAGAAAAATTTGATTATGAAGTTATTATCGATCCTTCGGTAGATACAGATTATGATATTATGCCACCAATGCTTATGCAGCCTTATGTTGAAAATGCTATTTTACATGGTTTAAATCCAAGCCATAAAAAAGGAAAATTAATTGTTCATTTAAGTGCTAAAAATAATTTTTTAATTTGTACTATTACAGATGACGGTATTGGCAGAGAAAAAGCAGCGGAAATAAAACGCACAATGCCAATTAGTAAACACAAGTCTTTAGGAATGAAAATTACTGAAGACAGATTAAAAATATTAAACGAAATTAATAACTCACAATTAAGCGTAACAATCACAGATCTAAAAGAAAATAACGAATCAAAAGGAACACAGGTACAATTATTTATTCCATTAATCGGTTAAAAATAAGTTTATGATAAAAACAGTAATTATTGAAGATGAACAAAAAAGCCGCGAAATGTTGGCTGGCATCATCCAAAAAAATTGCCCACAATTACAAATTGTTGGCTCAGCTAAAAATGTAAACGAAGGAGTAGAAGTAATTAAAAAAGAAAACCCCGATCTTGTATTTCTTGATATAAGTATGCCCGATGGCAGTGGTTTTGATCTTCTTGAAAAAGTACAAGGGCATAAATTTGAATTGATCTTTGCTACAGCAAGTGATCAGCATGCTATTCGCGCTATAAAATACAGTGCTTGTGATTATTTATTAAAACCAATTGATATAGAAGAACTGAAAGCTGCTGTTGATAAGGTAGCGCAAAAGAAAAACGCAAGTCCAAGTATGGATAACCTTAATTTTTTGATCCAGCAATTAAAAAAATCAGATGATAGTTTTCAAAAGATCACGCTCCCAACAGGAAACGCTTATGAAATTGTAAATATTAAAGATATTATCCGTTGCGAAGCGGATGGAAGCTATACTACCTTCTTTTTAACCGATAAACGTAAATTAATGATCAGCGCAGGGTTAAAACATTACGAAGAATTATTGCCTGAAAGTGAATTTATAAGGGTTCATCATCACCATTTAATCAATATGAACCATGTGGTGAGATTTTTAAAAGAAGATGGCGGCTACGCTGTAATGAGTGATGGTACTAAGATCGAGATCTCACGCCGTAAAAAAGACGCTTTTATGGAAAAACTGAATAAATCCTAGTATATTTTTAGCCACAGATTACACTAATTTTCACTGATTTTTTCTCTCAGATTATGCATTATTGTTTAGTATAATTTGTAATTCCTAATGCAATAGATTAGGAATTGCATTGAGCAAACACCAAACCATTAGTGTTTGTGTTAATTGTCGTAATTAGGGGCCTACATCCTAAAACAACCCAGTTTTACCACTTATAAAGTAAACATTGCCACTTGTTTGAACGGCCAAAAAACAGCTAAAAACCGTTGTACCTTTATTGTAAGTTCTTTCAATAGGGTTTTTGTTTAGTTTATAACAAAAAAAAATAAGCCACTTTCAGATTTTGGAGATTTTCTGTTAGTGGCTTTTTCTTTTCACAGCTTTTAGCACTATTCTTGGTTTTAGCACCTTATCAGAACCCTAATTCGAAAAAAAACACTATATTTGCCCGAATTTTAAAACCTTAAAGTTCAATCCAATGGCTTCCATTAATAGTATTACAAACAAGTTTGTTCAGGAAGGACTAACCTACGATGACGTATTGTTAGTACCCGATTATTCTGAGATCTTACCCCGTGAGGCTAACATCAGCTCTTTCTTTACAAAAAACATAAAATTAAAT
>JBDSFC010000217.1:0-3754 GCA_039919745.1 Bacteroidia bacterium
GTTTAATTGCCGGTATTTTAGGCATCTGGTTATACATAAGTGGCCCCTCAAAAGAAACAGTCGCACGTAATAAAGCAATAAAGGATTCTATTGCCTTTGTTCAGAAAAAGGCGGAAGCAGAATTAATGGCAAAAGACGCTTTGGTTCAAAAAGCAGCAGATACTTTAAAGTCGGCACCGGTTGCTTTAACCGATTCTGTTAAAACGGTTCTGTTAAATGATCAGTATAAAGATTTCACGCCTGCAACTCTTGGTAAAGAAGAAACATTTACCATCGAGAATGAAAACATCAAAGCCACTATCTTAAATAAAGGTGCTCAAATAATCCAGGTTGAATTAAAAAAATATCACCGTTCTGATAAAACAGAATCTTTAATTTTATTTGATCGCGATTCATTGAATTTCTCATTAAAATTAAATGCTTATGATCGTTCACGTATGTTCTCTACCGATAGCTTTTATTTTAAATCGGTAAAACAAACACCTACAAGTATTGATCTTAAATTAGAAACTTCTAATCCCGGAAGTTATATTGAGCTTTCGTATTCGTTAAAGCCAAATGATTACATGGTTAATTCAGAGATCCGTTTTGTTGGGATGGATAAAATTATCTCGCAAACAGAAGATCAATTACAATTAAGCTGGAAAATGCTTTTCCCAACCCAGGAAAAATATATTAAAAAAGAAAAACAAGCTGCTACAGTCTACTATAAACAAACTATCAATGACCCCGATTATATTAATCCATTAAAAGAAGAAGAAAAGGAATTAAGCGATGCAGATATTAAATGGGTAAGCTTTAAACAACAATATTTTAATTCAGCTATTATTGCTGATAACGCTTTTATAAAAGGTGGAAGTTTTGTAAAAACTGGTTTACGTCCAAATTCTACAACGGTTGTTAAATCTGTTTCAAGTGAATTAGGTATTCCTTACCAACATCTTCCAAATGAAAAATTCGCTTTTAAATTTTATTTCGGACCAAACGATTACAAAGTATTAAAACAATATGATCTTGAGTTGGAAAAAATTGTTCCAACAGGTTGGAGTGTTTTCAGCTACATTAATAAATGGATGGTTATTCCATTATTTGATTCATTGAATTTTATGAATATGGGTATTGTAATTTTAATTCTAACGCTTATCGTTAAAATTGTATTGCTTCCTATTGCTTATAAAACTTATATGAGCGGTGCGCGTATGCGTGTTTTAAAACCCGAAACAGATGCATTAGCAGCGAAGTTTGAAAAGACTCCAGACCCAATGAAAAAACAACAGGAGCAAATGGCACTGTATCGAAAAGCCGGTGTTAATCCATTGTCTGGTTGTTTTCCTTTATTATTACAGTTCCCTATTTTAATTGCATTATTTGCTTTTATACCAAATGCTATTGAACTACGTCAGCAAAGTTTTTTATGGGCAACCGATCTAAGTACTTATGATACCATTTGGAATTTTGGCCAGGTGCCTTTTATTAGCTGGGCTTATGGCGATCACGTAAGTTTATTTGCATTATTAATGTTTGTAAGTACGCTAGTATACACATACATGAACAGTAGCATGATGCCTCAGCAAAATAATCAAATGCCGGGTATGAAATTTATGATGTATTTTATGCCGGTTATCTTTTTAGCTGTAATGAATGATTACGCTGCGGGCTTAAGCTGGTATTATTTTTTAGCGAACATGTTTACTTTCTTACAAAACTGGATCATGAAAAAAGTGATCAGTGATGAAAAGATCAGGGCGCAACTAGAATCTAATATGAAAAAGCCGATAAAGGTTTCTAACTTCCAGAAACGCTTACAGGACATGGCTAAACAAAGAGAGCAAATAGGTAAAAAATAACCTTAAAGCCTTGTTGTTATTGAGTTTTTGGTTAAAAACTGCAATGCTCTAAGAATAGTGAAAATTGTATCAAAAACGGACAATTTGTTAATTTTTTGCCTCTTAAAAAAGAATGTTGTTATTTTGTAACGTAAATGCTGAAGAATAAATTCATAAAAATAGCTGTATCAGTTTTCATACTGGTAATTGCTTTATGGTTTGCTACACATTCTTCTTACACAAATAATTTATTCAATTATAATAATAACTCACTTTCTATTAAACCTGAAACTAAATTAGAAGCTCCTGCGGCTTCTGATCTTGAAGAAGAATATAAAAAACCGGTGTACTTTAACATCTTTACATTTGTTACTAATCTTATTCCGGGTAAACGTTAATACTATTCAAATTAAAAAATAAAAAAAGGAGCTGATGAGGCTCCTTTTTTGATTGTGTTATTTATAGTTATAAACTGTCACGTTGAGCGGAATCGAAACGCATGTGCAATTTCAAGCAGAGTGTTTACTGTGTGTTAGATTGCTTCGTTCTTCGCAATGACGCTTTAATGTCACGTTGAGCGGAGTCGAAACGTAGAAACGATTTCTATTTCTCGACTGCGCTCGAAATGACAAGTTCAATTTATTTCCTGATATCAAGCGGAATAGTCAACTTAAAACTAAAATTTCTTCCCATACTGTAAATGCCGGATCGACCGGTACTATTAACAGGATAATTATCAAAGTACTTCAATCGGCTCATGTTCGATTGATAAGCCACGTCCATTAAATTAGTTCCAAAGACACCGATAGTAAATAACGTTCTTCCTTTTTTGGTTTTCACATCTGTTCCAAAACCCGCATCAATTAAAGTGTAACCGGGTGTTTTTGTTTCTGTATTTTCAAAAAGAAAAGCGCGATCCTGTGCGGCATAATATTGTATACCAACTTTTAAATAAATATTTGAAAAGCAGGCTACTTTTTTTCTGAACTCTGCGATTAATTCTGAGTTAGTATGAAGCGGTGGAATAAAAGGAAGATATTTATTACTATCATTGATCACCGCGCCACCTCCTCCTAAATTCAAAGCGTTTACAAAGGAAATAGAGTTTTCAAAGTGAAGCCAGTCAAGCGGGTGGGGATGAATATCAATTCTTGCTTCGCCACCATAAAGTTGTGCTTTTGTTTGTTTGAATTTAAAAACAGGATAATAATTTCCGGCCTCAATGTAAATAGAATCGCCACCATTTAAGCTTGCCAGTTTTTGATTAAAAATATAATTATCTAAAATATTATTAAATAATTCCGCACTTGCCGAAATATGTTCGTTAGTAAAAAATATACCAATATCCTGCTGGAAACTAAACTCAGGTTTAAAATTAGCATCTCCTAATTGTTCAAAGCCTGTGCCCGGATGAACACCTTTTGCAGAAAGCTCCGAAATGTTTGGTGCACGAAATCCCCTGGCAATATTGGCTTTGATCAATAATTTTTCATTGATGTTATAGGTTAAACCCGCACTTCCTGAAATACCATAAAAAGTATGCGAATAATTATCAAACTGTTTTATAGCACCACTTGTATCTTTTGTTACCATATCAAAACCGTTTGTTGGATTTGTTGTCAGATACAATTCATCATTTTTAAAAGAACGTGTATCATAACGTGCACCAAAAGCAAGATCAAGTTTACCGCTATTCTTCTTTACAAATATAAAAGGTGCAAGATCAAACAATTGGTAATTTGGTATTACAAATTCTGTAGCCTTATCTATATTATTTAATTGATACATACCGTTTATTCCAAAAGCACCTTCCCAGTCATTTTTTTCGGGAAAATAATATTTAAGATCATAAGTCGATGTTTCCATTTTTAAATAGAGTCCTGCAATGTCCGCTGCTTGTGGGTGTGCATATTCTCTACGGATACTTT
>JBDSFC010000241.1:0-5753 GCA_039919745.1 Bacteroidia bacterium
TCTAAGTTTACAACCTCACGCGCCAATTCTTCGAATTTATTTTCGAATTCTTGTGTGTTACCAACAGTACGTTGGTTAGTGTATTGGTCAGTTACCCTTTTAATTGTACTATTAATGTTAGCTGCCATTTCTGATTTAGCATTTTGAAAAGCAATTTTCTTTGCAGTTGCCAGATCAGGAGATTTACCAACTTGTTTTGCTCTAAAATTATCTTCATCAGAACGATATTCTTTTGAACTAAATGGTACTGAGATCTCTACTGCACCTGTTTCTTTTTGAATTGGTTTCTTTTTTGATTTACAACCAGCCAGAGTTAAAACTGCGATAGCGGGTATTAAAAGTAAGTTTACTGTTTTCATTTTTATGTTTTTTTTGTGGATAATAGTATGGTCATTTCAAACCGTGTTCCAAATTTATCAAAATTTCCGAAATTAACGTTTGTTAACCAATTAATTCTTTTTCTGTGTCCTTTTCAAGACGCAAATTTTCAATAATAAAGTCTTGTCTGCCTTGTGTATTTTTACCCATATAATAGTTCAGAAGCTCCGTTATACTTGCTTTCTGGTCTAATAAGACAGGTTCTAAACGAATATCTTTTCCGATAAAATGTTTAAACTCGTCCGGAGAGATCTCACCTAAACCTTTAAAGCGGGTAATTTCGGGTTTTGGACCTAATTTGGCTATTGCGGCCTTTCTTTCTTCATCACTATAACAATATGCCGTCTCTTTTTTATTACGAACTCGGAACAAAGGCGTCTGTAAAATTTTAATGTGATTATTTTTTACAAGATCAGGAAAGAACTGTAAAAAGAAGGTTAATAATAATAAACGAATATGCATACCATCCACATCGGCATCGGTTGCAATTATTACATTATTATAACGTAGTTCTTCCAGACTGTCTTCAATATTTAAAGCGGCTTGTAATAAATTAAACTCTTCGTTTTCGTAAACTACTTTTTTACCGAGACCGAAACAATTTAAAGGTTTGCCTTTTAAACTAAATACAGCTTGTGTATTTACATCGCGCGTTTTTGTAATTGACCCGCTTGCCGAATCACCCTCACAAATAAAAATCGAAGTTTCTAAACGTCTTGGATCTTTAATATCATCTAAATGTGTCCTGCAATCGCGCAGTTTTTTATTATGTAAAGAAGATTTCTTTGCGCGTTCTCTTGCTAATTTTTGGATCCCGGAAAGTTCTTTACGTTCGCGTTCGTTGGCTAAGATCTTTGCTTCAATTGCTTTTGCAACATCCGGATTTTTATGAAGATAATTATCTAATTGTTGTTTAATAAAATCGCCAATAAAACTACGAATGCTTTGTCCACCCGGTGCAATTTCATTACTACCTAGTTTTGTTTTTGTTTGCGATTCAAAAACGGGCTCTTGCACTTTTATTGCAATGGCGGCTACAATTGATTTACGAACATCACTGGGTTCAAATTCTTTTTTATAAAATTCGCGCACTGTTTTTACAACTGCTTCACGAAAAGCTGCTAAGTGATTACCACCTTGTGTTGTGTACTGACCATTTACGTAAGAATAATATTCTTCAGAAAAATGCTCGTTACTATGTGTCATTGCCAGTTCAATATCTTCACCTTTTAAATGGATAATAGGATATAAAATTTCGCCGGTAATATTTTTCTCTAACAGATCTTTTAATCCATTTTTAGAAGCGTATGCGTTACCATTTAAGGTTAATGTTAAGCCTGTATTTAAGAAAGCATAATTCCAAACCATGCGATCGATATACTCGTGCACAAAATGGTATTTTTTGAAGATCGTATCATCCGGACGGAACTCAACTAATGTTCCATTCTTTTCTGTTGTGGAAACGAGTTTAGATTCTTTTACTAACTCACCTTTACTAAATTCGGCTGTTTTTGCTTGTCCATCGCGGTAAGCAGTTACTTTAAAATTAATTGATAAAGCGTTTACGGCTTTTGTTCCAACACCATTTAAACCAATAGATTTTTTAAAAGCTTCGCTATCGTATTTACCACCAGTGTTCATTTTAGAAACAACCTCTACTACTTTTCCTAAAGGGATACCACGGCCATAATCACGAATAGAAACAACCCCTTCTTTTACGTTAATATCAATTTTGCTTCCTTCGCCCATCATAAACTCGTCAATGGAGTTATCCATTACCTCTTTTAAGAGTACGTAAATCCCATCATCAAATGCGCTACCATCTCCTAACTTGCCAATGTACATGCCTGGGCGCGTACGAATATGTTCTTTCCAGTCTAACGACTTAATATTATCTTCTGTATAATTTGATTTTGCCATAGTACTATTTTCTTGTTCAAATATATGTTTCTTGTTTCAAGTTTCCGATTTTTATACGGAACTATAAAATTTAAATTCCGTCTCCGTCGATCAGGTTGCCTAGTCCTCCAAGGATAGAGCCTTCTTCTTTTCTGCTGCCTTTGCCGTATGATAATATCCTTCCGGCTAATCTGCTGATAGGTAATGTTTGGATCCATACTTTACCCGGCCCTTTTAATACTGCAAAAAATACACCTTCACCACCAAACAACGTATTTTTTACGCCACCAATAAATTGAATGTCGTAATTTATTGTGCTTGTAAAAGCAACAATACAACCCGTATCAATTTTAAGCATGTCTCCGGCTTGCAATGTTTTTTCAATAACGTGTCCGCCACTATGTACAAAGGCCATGCCGTCGCCTTCCAGCTTTTGCATAATAAAACCTTCGCCACCAAATAAACCGGTACCTAATTTTTTTTGAAATTCAATACCAACGGCAACACCTTTAGCAGCACATAAAAAACTATCTTTCTGGCAAATAATTTTATTGCCTAATTGCGCAAGGTTCATTGGAATAATTTTTCCGGCATAAGGCGCGGCAAAAGTAACCTGGCGTTTTTGAGATGAAATGTTTGAGTAAACCGTCATAAATAAATTCTCTCCCGTCAATAATCTTTTTCCGGCAGAAAATAATTTATCCATAAAACCTTTTTGATTTCCATCGCCAAACAAAGTTTCCATTTGCACGCCGTCAGTCATCATCATAAAACTTCCGGGCTCGGCAATTACAGCTTCTTGTGGGTCTAATTCAACTTCCACACACTGCATCTCTTCTCCAAATAATTTGTAATCTATCTCGTGGTTGTTCATCTTAAATTTTTTAAACGTTAAAACGGAAATGCATTACGTCGCCATCATTCACAACGTATTCTTTTCCTTCAATTTTTAATTTTCCGGCATCGCGACAAGCAGCCTCAGAACCTAAAGTAATAAAATCATTGTAGCCAATAACCTCTGCTTTAATAAATCCTTTTTCAAAATCGGTATGTATAACTCCTGCAGCCTGTGGAGCTTTCATGCCTTTGGTAATTGTCCATGCACGAACTTCTTTAACACCTGCTGTAAAATAAGTTTCTAATTTTAAAAGTTTGTAAGCCGATTTAATTAATTTATTTACACCTGGCTCTTCTAATCCCATCTCACCTAAAAACATTTGCTTTTCTTCAAAAGTTTCTAAAGATGCAATTTCACTTTCCATTTGTGCGGTGATAATTAAAATTTCAGAATTTTCATTTTTCACTGCTTCTTTTACAGCATCCACATGTTTGTTGCCTGTTTTTGCAGATGCCTCGTCTACATTACAAACATACATTACCGGTTTTATAGTTAATAAATGAAGGTCGGCAATAAAGGGTAATTCGTTTTCTTCCAAAACACAAGCCCTTGCAGACTGGCCACTTTCTAACGTGTTTTTTAATTTTGTTAAAGCATTAAATGTTTTTACAGCATCTTTATCTGTTCCAACCTTTGCCAGCTTTTCGTATTTTTTCATTTTAGCATCAACGCTTTCAAGATCTTTTAGTTGAAGCTCAGTGTCAATGATCTCTTTATCTTTTACAGGATCTACTTTTCCGTCTACGTGCACAACGTTATCATCATCAAAACAACGCAAAACGTGAAGGATGGCATCACACTCACGAATGTTCCCTAAAAATTTATTCCCTAAACCTTCGCCCTTGCTGGCACCTTTTACAAGACCAGCAATATCAACGATCTCAACAGTGGTTGGTAAAATATTTTGAGGTTTTACAATATCTGCCAGTTTGGTTAAACGCTCATCGGGCACTGTGGTTGTTCCAACATTGGGATCGATGGTGCAAAAAGGAAAATTGGCTGCCTGGGCTTTTGCATTGCTCAAACAGTTAAACAGGGTAGATTTTCCAACATTAGGTAATCCAACAATTCCACATTTCAGGGCCATAAATAGTATAAATTAATAGTAAATAAAACGTGCAAATATACTAATAACAAAGGCTTTTTGGCGAAGGCAGCAAAAACAAAAAAAACTTTAGTTTTTAACAACCTGTAATTATTATCAACATTAGACTTATAAGCAATAGGCAAATGCTAATTTTGCCGCAAAGACATACAAAAATGGCCAATATTGACGCGTTAAAAAAATTATCAACCCAGGTTAGAAGGGATATTGTAAGAATGGTTCACGCCGTTAGCTCAGGTCACCCTGGAGGTTCTTTAGGTTGCGTTGAATATTTTGTGGCACTTTATAAAGTGATCTTGAAACACGATCCAAAGAATTTTACAATGGACGGCAAAAATGATGATCTTTTCTTTTTAAGTAACGGACATATTAGCCCTGTTTTTTATAGTGTTTTGGCACGCTCCGGCTATTTTCCGGTAGAAGAATTAAAAACATTCCGTAAATTAAATTCTCGTTTACAGGGACATCCAACCACACACGAAGGGTTGCCTGGAGTGCGTATTGCCAGTGGTTCTTTAGGGCAGGGCATGAGCGTTGCTATTGGTGCTGCCTTGGCAAAAAAATTAAATAAGGATAATGCGATCGTTTATACTCTTCATGGTGATGGTGAATTACAGGAAGGCCAGATCTGGGAAGCAGCCATGTATGCTGCAGGTTATAAGGTAGACAACATGATCTGCACAGTAGATTATAACGGAAGACAAATTGATGGTGATGTTGATAATGTACTTTCGCTCGGAAATTTAAAAGCAAAATTTGAAGCCTTTGGTTGGACAGTTTTAGAAAATCCAAAAGGAAATGATCTTGAAAGTGTGATCTCGTATCTTGAAAAAGCAAAAACATTTGTCGGAAAAGGAAAGCCAATCATGATCTTAATGAATACCGAAATGGGTATGGGAGTTGATTATATGATGGGAACACACAAATGGCACGGCTCTGCACCAAACGATGATCAATTGGCAAAAGCTTTATTGCAAATTGAAGAGACAGAAAAAGATTACTAAATAATAGGAATTCAGATTTAAGATTTTAGAATGAAGGTGATCAAAAAATATTTATTTTTTATACTTCTAACTTCTGCAATCCTAGATCTTAGATCACAAGTTACCAATCGCATTCTTTTTATTTTTGATGATTCATACAGCATGTATGCGCCATGGAACAGCAACATAAAAATTGAAGTTGCCAAAAAAGTAATGGGCGAATTTTTAGATAGCCTTAAAAATCTCCCGAATTTAGAATTAGCATTACGTTGTTACGGACATACTACTTTTTTTAAAGAGCGTAATTGTAAAGACACAAAATTAGAAGTGCCCTTTGCAGATGCAACTATTAATTCTACGAAAATAAAACAACGCATTCAAAAGCTGGAGCCAATGGGAACTACGCCAATTGCTTTTTCTTTAGGAGAATGCGCTGAGGATTTTACAGCCAAAAATAATTGCCGTAACATTGTTATTTTAATTACTGATG
>JBDSFC010000316.1:0-4268 GCA_039919745.1 Bacteroidia bacterium
CTTTAATATTTTTTTGAATGTTTCTAAAGGTGTTCCATAAAAAACAGTTAACGAAGAATCCAAAGAAATTAATTCTTCATTTATTACCGTTAAAGCCTGGTGTATAAAATCAACCCGGCGATCTGTTTTATCTTCTAATTGATCAAGAATAGTTTTATCAAAAATAAAAATTGGGAATACATTTTGATTTTCGCGCAAAGCATAATACAAACCGGCATTGTCTTCCAAACGCAGATCCCTTCTAAACCAAAATAGTGTTACCTCATTCATACGTTGCTCTTATTGTTTTAATTGTCATATGGAATACACCGTGAGGCTATTTCATAAAACAAAAAAACCCTCCAGCTATGGTAGGGTTAATTTAAACAACACACAAAATTTCAGAAACTAATTTCTGAAATGTTTTAACCCGTCCATTAAAATTTTGCGGGCAATAAATATCCTGCTTTTAACGGTTCCTAGCGGTAATTTCATTTCCTGAGCAATTTCTTCATATTTGTAGCCATTGTAATAACGTGTAAATGGTACTTTATATTCATCACCAAGGTTTTCAATATGTCTAATGATCTCTTTTGCATTTAACCGGCTTTCGCTATGGTCATAACTGTTTTGTTTAAACGCACGGTCAAGAGCAATGTCATCGCCTTTACTAATTAACTGTTTTGTTTTTACGTTGCGGCGGTATGCATTAATAAATGTATTTTTCATGATTGTAAATAACCATGCTTTTATATTTGTGCTGTCCTCAAATTTTTCACGGTAAGTAATTGCTTTTACATAAGTGTCTTGTAAAAGATCTAAGGCATCATCTGTATTGCGGGTAAGACTTAAAGCGAAATTTTTTAATGAACTTTTTTCGTTCATGATCCTTGAGTTAAATTCAATTGCTGTCATATTCTCTAGTCTTTAAGTGAATTCTACATAAAATTTTAACTGTTTAACGATTTTGCTAGAAGATTAAACAAAAATTCTGTTAAATCAATAGCTTTAAACAATTGCAAAATATATACCAGCATTTTAGACCATGTTTTGCGAAAAAAATTCTACAATTTTTAACATTTGCCGTAGATATATAGGAAAAATTCCACACAGCTGGATCTTAGGAAGAGAAACTGTGCATAATCCCTTCTTCTTTGAATTGATATAAAAATGTACTTTTACTACTTAAAATTTCAAAAAAATATGTCGGTACACTTAAGCGAACAGGAATTACAAAGAAGACAAAAGTTAACAGACCTAAGGGCTTTGGGCATTGATCCATACCCAGCTGAGGAGTTTAAAGTAAATGTAAACGCATTAGATATAAAGGAAAATTATGATCGTGATAAATTAAATTATAAAGATATTTCTATTGCCGGAAGGGTTATGAGCGTACGTGACATGGGAAAAGCCTGCTTTGCTGTGATACAGGATGCTTCAGGCCGCATACAATTATATGTACGTAAAGATGATATTTGCCCTGGAGAAGATAAAACATTGTACGATGTTGTTTGGAAAAAATTGATCGATATCGGCGACATCATTGGCGTTAGCGGTTATGTATTTACTACAAAAACCGGAGAGATCTCAATACACGTTACTACTTTAAAAATTTTAAGTAAGGCTTTAAAACCTTTGCCGATCGTTAAGACCGATGAGGCCGGTAATTCATTTGATGAGGTAAGCGACCCGGAATTCAGGTTCCGTCAGCGTTACGTAGATTTGATCATTAACCCGCAAGTGCGTGATACATTCAAAAAACGTTCGCAAATAATTAATTCTATTCGTACTACTTTAAATAATGCAGGTTTGTTAGAGGTTGAAACCCCTATCCTGCAAAGCATCCCGGGAGGTGCTACGGCGCGCCCTTTTATTACACATCACAACGCGTTAAACATGCCGTTGTATTTGCGTGTTGCAAATGAACTGTATTTAAAGCGTCTTATTGTTGGTGGTTTTGAAGGTGTGTTTGAATTTGCAAAAGATTTCAGAAATGAAGGGATGGACAGAACCCATAACCCTGAGTTTACTGTACTGGAATTTTATATTGCTTACAAGGATTACAATTGGATGATGGATTTTACCGAGAAAATGCTTGAGAAAATTGCAACGGATTTATACGGCCAAACAGAAATACCTGTAGGTGATAAACAAATAGATTTTAAAGCGCCGTTCAAACGTGTTACTATGTATGAAGCTATTAAAGAGTTTACAGGCTTTGACATTAGTGGAATGAATGAAGAACAATTACGTGATGTTTGCAAAAAATTAGATATCCATGTTGAGTCGCACGCAGGTAAAGGAAAATTAATTGACGAAATCTTTGGTGAAAAATGCGAAGGCAATTATATACAACCTACATTTATAACCGATTACCCGGTTGAAATGAGCCCGCTTACTAAGAAACACCGTACCGTTGAAGGTTTGGTAGAACGTTTTGAATTAATGATAAACGGAAAAGAAATTGCCAACGCTTATAGCGAGTTAAATGATCCTATTGATCAACGCGAGCGTTTTGAAGAGCAATTAAAACTTCAGGAGCGTGGTGATGATGAAGCAATGTTTATTGATCATGACTTTTTAAGGGCACTGGAATATGGTATGCCACCAACAGCCGGTATTGGTATAGGAATAGACAGGCTTACAATGCTTTTAACAAATAACGCGGCTATCCAGGAAGTGTTATTCTTCCCACAAATGCGCCCGGAAGTTGTGGCAGTATCTGAAGAAGCATAAGTATTTATACCTGTATTTAACAAACTTTAAAAACAATAACTTGTTAGTTACTTGCGTTGCTATTATTTTTAAAACTACTTAAATAAGTATATTTGTTTAGCTAAAGGCTTTATTGAAAATAATCTATAACATAATAATTTGTTTTGTTTTTCTCTTTGCCATTTCTTGTCATGAAGAAAAAAAGGAAGAGGTTAAAACAAAACCACGCATTTTTAATGGCTACCATCCTTTATTGGATGAGATCATTCGCTCAAAAGATGGTGTATTCAGAGGCATTAATTTAAACAGTAAAACGGAGGTCATTAAAACAATTGAAAGCGCTGCCCCGATCGAAAAATCACCAGGACATTTGTATTTTGAATATAAAGTAAACGATGATACAAATTACTCAATCGATTATACATTGAATAAAGACAGCCTTGAAGAAATAAATGTGCAAATAAATAGCAAAGACTTAGAACTTGCTAATTATTTATTTTGCGATCTTAAAGATTATTATGCTAACAAACTTCCAAATCCAACCGAAGATAAGGGCTATGTAGTTTACAATTGTTTTGAAGGCCAACGCAAACCATTTGTTGTATCGCTAAGCGATAATTCAAGTCCCACACAAGGTAGCATCAACATGGTTATCTATAAGGATAAATAGTTTCAATTAAATTTATTTGCTTAATGTCATGTCGAGACAAGTATGCAATCATGTTCTGCTTCTAGACTCAGCTCGAAGTGACAGTTGTCAGAATATAAATATTATTCCTTAATTATTTTTTTTGTTGCAAGAGTTGTTGCTCCATCCATAATCTTCAAAAAGTAAACCCCGTTTTCAAGATTAGAAATATTAATACCGTTTGTATTTATAATTTGTTGCGTTAAAATTGATTTAGAAGTTACATCGGTTATTTCAACAGTATAATTTAAACTTTCTGATGAAGAATTAATAAAAAATTTATCGCTACAAGGATTTGGATAAACAGAAAAATTAGATTCGTCTTTATTTTCTTTTATTCCAACAGGCACATCAATTCTCCAGGTTTCTTTTAAGCGTACATCATTTACATTAATACCACAGCTATAATAAAAATTATCTCCCGCAACACAACTCATACCGCCCTTACGACCAACTGATGGCAGAGTAGGGCCTGCCAACCATGAAGCCAAATAAGGATTGTAATACCAAACATCATTATAGTAAGTATTTAATGTATCATAACCACCAAATAAGATCAGCTGAGTTGTAGATGCTTTTAAAGCAGAATAGGCCCTGCCTTTTGGTTGTGGAAAATCCAACACCTTTGTCCACACATCTGTTGTATGGTTATAACTGTACATTTCTTTTCTGAAAGATTGATTATTGTCTTTTCCAAAAATCAAATAACCAACATCGTTCAATACAGTTGCACTTGCTCGCCACCTGCCACCAAACGGAAAATTATTTTTTTGCTGCCAGCTATCAAAACTGATATTATATTCCCAAACTTCATCATTAACGACGCCACTTTGAAATTTGCCTCCAACAATAATAATTCTATCGCCATATTCTAAACAGCTGACAC
>JBDSFC010000349.1:0-4662 GCA_039919745.1 Bacteroidia bacterium
TTTATTATCACCATCATTAAAAAATACAAAATATTGTTGTGCTGTATCTTTTACAAAAAATAATTTTAGCCAGGTATTAATTTGCTTAGCGTAAGGATACATGCTGGACGTAAGATCAGTTACAATAATATTTTTTTTCCATTTTGGGTTTCTCTTCAACACCTTATACACACTATTGTTGGCGGTGTCTTCCACATCGGCTTCAAATTCAACCGGCCCGGTAGTTGTTCGGCTTTCAAAATCAAATTTCCCGGTTTTGGTATACACTTTATATACCCCATCCAAATTCCCTTTTTTATAATTACCCTCAGCTTTTATTCGTCCATTTGTGTGGTAAGAAATTTCTAAACCCTCTTTTATTCCGTTTTTATAATTTTCAATAAATTCTTTGGTGCAGTTCTTATTATAGAAAGTCACAGGGCCATCTAATTGGCCATTATTATAATACGTTTCCTGCTTTACACAGCCACTGTGGTTATACCAGCTTATTTCGAGTCCCTGCTTCTTGTTATTGCGGTAAACGGCCTCGCTGCTTAACTTCCCGCTTGGCCAAAAGCCACGCCATACGCCTTGCTTAAGGCTGTCCTTATCAATGGCGTTAATGGTATCACCTTCGTGCAGGGCATAACTGATCAATTGCGCCTTTGTCGCAGGCACATTTATTATTAAAAAACTGATCAGCAATAGGATCCTAAACATATTAATCTTTAAAATTGTTTATTTTTGCACAGATTATCAAGTAATTAAGCAAATATGCTCGAAAAAATAGATAAGTTATTACAAGAAGTGGAGTCTTTTGGGGCTAATACCAAAGACCAGGTGGAAGAATACCGTATTAAATGGTTAAGTAAAAAAGGAGAAGTAACTGCTTTATTTGATGATTTTAAAAATGTGCCTTCTGATCTTAAAAAAGAAGTTGGACAAAAATTAAATCTTTTAAAAACAAAAGCGCAGGATAAAATAAATGCATTAAAAGAAAAATTTGATGCCGAAACTGAAGCCGGTGAAAAAAAAGGCATCGATCTTACCTTACCTTCTTTGCCAACATTACAAACCGGCGGCCGTCATCCATTATCTATTGTAAAAAATCAGATCATTGATATTTTTTCACGAATTGGGTTTACCGTAAGTGATGGAAAAGAAATTGAAGATGATTGGCATAATTTCTCTGCATTGAATACGCCTGAAAATCATCCGGCCCGTGATATGCAGGATACTTTTTATGTGAACATAAATCCTGAAATGGTTTTAAGAACACAAACATCAAGCGTGCAGGTACATATTATGGAGTATCAAAAACCTCCTATCCGTACCATTTCCCCGGGAAGGGTTTATCGTAATGAAGCTATCAGCGCCCGCGCGCATTGCCAGTTTCACCAGGTAGAAGGTTTATATATTGATGAACAGGTTTCGTTTGCAGATCTTAAACAGACCTTATTATATTTTTCTAAAGAAATGTTTGGCGCTGAAACAAAAATAAGATTACGTCCAAGTTATTTTCCATTTACAGAACCAAGTGCCGAAATGGATATCAGCTGTACTATTTGTAAAGGTGCGGGTTGCAACGTTTGTAAATACACCGGTTGGGTTGAAATTTTAGGTTGCGGTATGGTAGATCCGCAAGTGCTTACCAATTGCGGCATTGACCCGAATAAATACAAAGGCTTTGCTTTTGGAATGGGTATTGAAAGAATAACCATGCTAAAATACCAGGTTAAAGACCTGCGTTTATTTTTTGAGAACGATATTCGTTTCTTAAAACAATTTACTTCTGCTTAATTTATTTTCATGGAGCGTCTAAATCGTATAGACATGTTGCTTGCTATGCTCGAAAAAGAGCCGGACGATATTTTCCTGAACTATGCCTTGGGTATTGAATATATTGGAGAACTGGATGTTCAACAGTCCGAATTTCAATTTAAAAAAGTGTTGCAAATGGAACCCGGTTATATTGCAGCTTATTATCAATTAGGAAAATTGTTTGAATCTGTATTAAGAAATACTGAAGCTCTGGAATTTTATAAAACAGGATTAGAAAAAGCTAAAGAAGTAAAAAACAATAAAGCTATTAATGAATTCGGCGAGGCTATTTTTATGCTCGAAGAGTGAAGTTCAAAAAATTAAATCGCTAAGACTTTTTTTAAACCATTTTACTATAGAAACTATAGTTTCGATTCCTCCTTGGCGAAGGGGGTTAGGGGGATTGGTAATTTAAATTGCAGGATAGATCTTCTCAATATATTTAAGCATCTGTCTTTCGTACAACATTTTTTCTTTTAAATTTTTTATCATGCTCTCTTTTTCTTCTTTTGGCAAAAGATCTAAATATGGTTTTGCCTTATTAAACACCTCTTCCTGAAAATAAGGAAATTTTGCTTCTGCGATAGCCTGGCACAAATGTTTGACATACAATTGTAAAAATACTTCGTTTTGATTTGGAAATTTTTTAAAAGCAATTTTATTAAGAAGTGTAAATTTATTTTTCTCTTTTTTTATTTCATTTACTAATTCATCCAGCCTTTCCTGGTAAAATAAAATGTCAGCTATTTTATCAAAATTATAAAAAACAGATCTTTCTTTTATACTTTTAACAAGTTGGCTTGCCTCATCTTCCCTGTTGTCATTGATCATCTGCTCAAAATAATAATTGAGTTCTTTTTGATCGATATAATATCCATAAATAAATTTTTCTGCCAAATAGTGTTTTTCGATTTGGCAATTTTTTTCTTCTTTAGCTTTAAATAAAACATGATCAATAAGATCGAGGTACTGATTTATGTTTTTGATTTTTATTTTATCTGCGTATTGTTCTAAAATTTTAAAACCTTTTGCTGGTCGTTTTTTTACAAATTCAAGTTCCGAAAGAGCAATTGGTAATTCTAATCTCGATTCTACTTTTTTATACGAGTATGCTTTTCCGGAAATACTTGCCAGCACAATAGAAAGTTCGATCTCAATAATTAATTTTTTGCTAATCGAAGACAAACTATTCTTGTTTTCTTTTCGTTTTTTTAATGAATTTAAAAGCTGTTGGATCTCATTTTTATCTTTTAAAAAAGGGATAGCTTTTGAGATCAAAAAATAAAAGACATTGGCCCTGAAATAACTTTGTGATCTTAAAGAATAATGTGCGGCTAAAATCCATCCGGCTTTTTCTTTCGCCGATAAGCCACGTCGGCAGGCCTTTTCAAGATTTTCGGTCGAATTTTTTAAACCGATAATAAGTTCCTCCTCCTTGCCGGTATTTAAATTTATTAGTTGCGGTATTTGTAAGATCAAAGCAAGGTCAAAATAAAACTCTTCATTAAAAGTGGATGCTTTTGTGCGTTCAAAATTTATATTTTTTCCGATCTCCTGAAGTTCTTTTTGATTTAATTTTTGACTAACTAAAAAAGGTTTTATTATCTCTTTAATTTTTTGGAAATAATTTCCAAATTCACTTTTTTGCCCTTTCGTGATCTTATTTCTCTTTTGTTGTGAAATTTGTTTTTTTGAAAATTCTAAAGATCTTTCTTCTAAATAAAAAAGTGCAGCAGCAAAATGTTCGCAATAATTTTTATTATTACAAGAACAAGTGTAATTCAGGATCTTTTCACCTTTTTTTCTGATAAAAATTTCTATTGCGACTGTATCATCAACTAAAAAATTAAACTCACTTTGTGCCGTTTTATTTAAAAGTTCTACCTTGTTTTTTACAAACAATTTTAAGCCTTTTTTTAGCTTTTCTTCCTCAATTTTATGTTCAAATTCCTTCTGATCAAACAGCATAATTCATCAAATTTAAGCCCATTAAGTCAATTTAAAGCTTTAGGTTCCTTAAATAACTATTAAAACTGGCAAATTACTGAGTTAAACGGTAGTTTCCATAAGTAAAAAGCTTCAAAACTAAAATCTAAATCCTTATATTAGTTTCGATTATGAAAAAGTATTTTAGTTTACTTTTCGTCTTTTTTTTATTTGCAACTGCTTTCTCTCAAAAAGGGAAAAACGGTGCCGGGAATATTGTGGGCAGTACGGTAGTTAATGCCTATACAGCTTTAACCAATAATGCTTTTACCGGCAATGGAATTATTAATGTTGCCAGTGGCGCAGGCCTTGGTCCCGGCGACTTGATCTATATTATTCAAATGCAGGGTGCCAGCGTTAATTGTTACCTGGTACCTTTTGGGAATCCTAATAACCCCGGGCCATACGGTCCTGAGTTTGGAAAGATCACTAACTACAATAATGCAGGAAATAATGAATACGCAGAAGTAGCCTCGGTTTCCGGCATTAATATCACATTAGATTGTCCATTAAAATATAATTATTCAATTGCCGGTAAAGTACAGGTAATCAAAGTGCCTCGTTACAATTCACTAACTATTGGCGCTGCCGGTATCATTACCTGCCCGGCATGGAACGGCACAACCGGGGGCGTTATAGCTATTGAGGTAGATGGAAATACAAATATTGTTGCAGGTGGAAAAATTGATGCAAGTAACCTCGGCTTTAAGGCCGGTGCTATTACGGGTAAAACCACCGCCAGTGTTTTTGGAGGAGGTGCTTATGGTAATAGCAGCATAAACGAAGGTGGCGCTAAAGGAGAAAGTATTGCCGGAGATGCTGCAGCTTATACTGCCAACTTTAATGGCCCATATTGTAAAGGTGCTGTAGCTAATG
>JBDSFC010000430.1:0-2874 GCA_039919745.1 Bacteroidia bacterium
CAGGCAATTGAACTCAATAATCTGGCAGAGAAAAAAAGTCTTGTGTTAATGGTAGACCATACTTTCCTTTACACAAGTTCGGTACAAAAGATAAAAAGCCTTATTACAGATGGAACTATTGGAAAAATTAAATATTTCGATTCAACACGTATTAACCTTGGCTTGTTTCAACCTGATATTAATGTGTTATGGGATCTCGCACCACACGATATCTCAATTTTAAATTATCTTGTTGATGATAAACCTTATAGTGTTAACGCCACGGGTGTTTCACATACAAACAATGGAATAGAAAACGTAGCATACTTAACAGTTAATTATCAATCTGGTTTTATCGCCCATTTTAATTGCTCTTGGACCTCGCCGGTTAAAATAAGAATGATGTTGATCGGTGGAGATAAAAAAATGTTAGTTTTTAATGATCTGGAGCCAACTGAAAAGATCCGTATTTACGATACGGGATATGATCACAAAACTGATGAAGAAAAAACAAGAATATTAGTGGATTATAGAGCAGGTGATGTGTTCATCCCAAAAATTGACAATAAAGAAGCATTATTTGGTATGGCAACTGATTTTGTAAATTCAATAATTAATAATACCAAACCATTATCTGATTTTGTTTCAGGCCTTAATGTAATAAAGATCCTTGAAGCATCGCAGCTATCTATTAAGCAAAACGGTAAAGAGATCATTCTAAAGTAATATGGAAATTCTTAATGTTGACGAACCGCGTAAATCGCTGGTAAATGTAAAAGTAGGAAAAGGTGTGCGCATTTTTAATTTTGTAAATGCCTATGGATGTTCTATTGATGATAATTCTAAGATAGGCGCCTTTGTTGAGATCCAGAAAGGTGCTAGCATTGGAAAAAATTGCAAAATATCAAGTCACACATTTATTTGTGAAGGGGTACATATTGAAGACAATGTTTTTATTGGCCACGGAGTGATGTTTACCAATGATCTTTTTCCAAGAGCAACAAATGCAGATGGAAGTCAACAATCAGAAGCAGATTGGAAACTGGTTGAAACGTTCATAAAAAAAGGAGCTTCGCTTGGAAGTAACGTCACTGTTCTTTGTGGAATAACTATTGGCGAAAATGCTTTAATTGGGGCAGGAGCAGTAGTAACAAAAGATGTTCCGGCAAATGCAATAATGGCAGGTAATCCGGCAAAATTTATTAAAAATATATAATTAATTACTATGAGTAAAATCCCATGCCTCGATCTTAAAGGCCAGCACAAACAGGTCAAAAAAGAGATTTTTGAAATGTTTGAAAAAATTTATGAAAATACAGCTTTTTCAGGCGGACCATTTGTAGAAGAATTTGAAAAAGCATTTTCTACTTACACAAATACTAAATACACTATAGGTGTAAATAATGGCACTTCGGCTCTTCATCTTGCTATGTTAGCGCTTGGAATTGGAGCAGGAGATGAAGTTATTATTCCGGCAAATACTTTTATTGCAACTGCGTGGGGCGTTTCTTATGTTGGAGCTACGCCGGTTTTTATTGATTGTGATGCTGATAATTGGGAGATTGATCCGGCGAAAATTGAAAAAGCAATTACTTCAAAAACAAAAGCAATAATTGGTGTGCATTTGTATGGTATGCCTTTTGATATTGATGCAGTATTAGCAATAGCACAAAAACACAAAATATTTTTGGTTGAAGATGCAGCACAGGCACAAGGCGCAAGATATAAAGGAAAAACTGTTGGTGGTTTTGGCGAAATGGCTTGTTTTAGTTTTTATCCCGGAAAGAATTTAGGAGCTTGCGGCGAAGCCGGCGGCATAACAACAAATAACGAGGCCTATTTTAAACATCTGCAAAGTCTTCGTAATCACGGAAGCGTTGTGCGTTATTATCACGATGAGTTAGGTTTTAATATGAGAATGGGAGGCCTTGAAGGCGCTTCACTTTCTGTTAAAGTTAAATATATCGAAAGCTGGAATAACAGAAGAAGAGAAATTGCAAAAATGTATCATGCCGGAATTAAGAACACAAAAATAAAAATGCAGAAGCAACCAGACTGGGCAGATTCTATCTATCATTTGTTTGTTGTAACCTGCGATAATAAAGATGCGTTTGTAAAACATTTAACTGATAATGATATTAACCCCGGCTTTCATTACCCGGTACCATGTCATTTACAGAAAGCGTATTCACATTTAAATTATAAGCAAGGCGATTTTCCAAATTCAGAATATTTGGCCCTACACTGTATCTCATTACCAATGTTTGCAGAACTTAGTAATGAGGATGTGAATAAAGTAATTGAGGTAATAAATAAATTCTAAAATTAGTGGATACCATTCACGATATTTTTACAAGGTTCGATCCGAAAGGAAAAAAACTTCTATCAATAGTTTTGCCAGTGTATAATGAAGAAGCTTGCCTTCCGATTATGCTTGACAGTTTAACGAAATATCTTTCCGAATCACAAAAAAATTATAATTGGGAGATCATTTTTATAGATGATTTTTCAAAAGATAGTTCGTTTTCGATCCTTACAGAATATTCGAAGAAAAATTTTGAGAATGTTCGTATAGCCGCGTTACAACTCTCTAAAAATTCGGGAAGTCACATTGCTATTACTGCCGGTTTAAATATTTCAAGAGCCGATTTTACGATCATTATGGCCAGTGATGGCCAGGATCCTCCTGAAGTAATAGATACACTTTTAAAGCATTGGGAGACCGGCGAAAAAATTATTTTAGCTGCAAGGGCAGAAAACCTTGATCATTCATTTGTTGGAAATTTATTTTCAAAAACTGCCTGGAAGATCATGAACTGGGCAACAGGTATTGAAATGCCCGCTGGTGGCTGCGATATGCTTGGGGTCGATAAACTTCCTCTTGAAGCATTTAAT
>JBDSFC010000450.1:0-4568 GCA_039919745.1 Bacteroidia bacterium
AATATAAAAGAAACCAGCAATACAAAATCGTCAGAGAATTTTATGTTCAAATTAAAGTTCGAACATAATTATCTTATTTATTTTAATAATGCCAAATGTCAGCCAATGTATCTCGAGATAAAAGGCGATAATATTCCAAAAGACAAGCAAGACATTAATATGGTGCACGAATTAAATGTGCCGTTTGTTTTAAAGAATGATGAAGATATTGACACCGCAGCATTCAGAAAGGCCTTTTGTAAAATTATTTTTGATGGCAATTCTAAAATGATAGCGGATACCGTTTACAATACAAAATTTAATAAAACAATTCTCAAAAAAACAAAAACAGAAGATCCTATCACCAATAATCCTGCGGTAGAAGTACCTGTTGTTATTGCCGGACGTATTTGTTTAAATAAAAACATAAAATTACCGGTTGTTAACCAAATATTAAGTCTTTTAGATAAGAACGGTAAAGTATTAAAAACTACTGCTACCAATCGTTTTGGCGCTTTTTCTTTTACCGGCATTAAAGCTTCTGAAGTTTATAAAATATCTGTAGAGGCAAAAAATGCCGAAGGTACTTTAACTAAATTTTCTTTATTTAACTCAAATACAGCTTTGGTTTCGGAAGCAAAACCAACCAATGGTAATTGCGAATGGGTTTTAAAACCTGAAGAATTAAAAAGCCTTATCAACAATCAGTATACTTCAAATATTGGCGGAAAATTATTATTGTCATCTGCCCAACAAAAAAAATTCTTTGCAAACAAAACCATTTATTTGTGTAATAAATACAATACAATTATTCAACAAACCAAAACCAACGTTTTAGGCGCTTTTGTATTTGAAAACGTTAAACCGGATAACACTTACTTTTTAGGTGTTGATGTAAAAGAAGTTGGCAATGGTGAAAAACTCGACTTTTTGAACAAGGATGATAATTATGTAAAGTTCTTTGATACGATAGCAGGGACAAGAAGATCACTAAAAATAAATTCAAATTATAATTCAGTATTCAATGCTATTTCTATCAGTGATGATGAAATGAAAATGAATGTGAATGCAAAAGTATATGGTGATCAAAATAACAATCCTTTAGGGAAGATCAAGATCATTTTACTTAACGAAAATTATCTTGTGATTGACAGTGTGTTAACTGACGATCTGGGCGCCTTTAAATTTAAGTACCTTCCTTTCTTAAAACGTTTTTATTTAAGCGCGAATAATTCTGATAATGCTTTAGATGCCTTCAAAAATATTTTGGTGTATACTATGGATGATAAATTGGTTAAGATCATTACAAACGAAAAAGGAAAACGTTTTATATACAAACCAATTGACGCTGAAGTAAATAAAATAAAAGATATTGAATTGGATGATCCGTGGTTAGACTTTATGTCGAACAATAAATCAAAACCAAACAGTACTATTATTGAAAATATTTTATTTGAAACCAATAAAACTGATCTGTTGCCACAGGCACAACAGGTATTGAACAAAGTAATTTTAGTTTTAAACACCAATAAAACAATTAAAATAGAAATTAGCGCGCATACTGATAGTAAAGGAACAGACGCTGACAATCTTAAGTTAAGCCAGTTGAGGGCAAAAACCGCTTTAAATTATATTGCTGCTGCAGGAATTGATGTTGACAGAATTATTTCTATTGGTTATGGTGAAGGAAAATTATTAAATAAGTGTAAAGATAACGTGCCTTGCAGTGAGATTGAACATGCACAGAACAGGCGCGTAGAATTTAAGATATTAGAAAACTAACAAGCATGAAGACCTCTGAAATAAAATTTAAAGTAACCGTTGACGAAAATAATTTACCCATGAGTATTGAGTGGGACGCGCCCGATTCTGGTGAGAAAAGCAGATGCAAAAGTGTGATGATAGCCTTATGGGACGAAAAAGAAAATAATACTTTACGTATTGATCTCTGGACTAAAGATATGATGGTAGATGAAATGAAAAAATTCTATCACCAAAATGTAATGACCTTAACGGATACTTATTTACGAGCAACAGGCGATACAAAAACAGCTGACAGCGTTAAATCTATCTTTACACAGGTAGGAAAAGATATTGGTGTTTTGAAGTAATTTTTTACTGCCACAGATTTCGCTGATAACACAGATTTAATTCAAAAATAATCTTCTGTGTGAATCAGTGCAATCTGTGGTTTTTTAGTTCCGAATAATTAGTGTGATATTCTATTCTCAAAAAAACTAAAGTTCACGTTCCCGTAACTCCTTTTTTGTACGAATCCTTTTAATGCTTCAAGATTGGTTCTTGGCCCATGTTCAATGATCAATAATCCATCTTCATTTAATAGTTGTTTATCAAAAACAAGTTGGTGAATAGTTGGGATATTCTCTAATTCATAAGGAGGATCTGCAAAGATCAGGTCAAATTTTTGATTACAATTCTTTAAAAAATCAAACACATCACTTTTGATGGTATCAATTTCAAATTTTAACTCTTTACTGATACCTTTTAAAAAACCAACACATTTAAAATGTTTGTCAATGCTTAAAATATTTGTGCTACCTCTTGACGCAAACTCTAAAGAAATATGTCCTGTACCGCTAAACAGATCTAGTACTTTTGTTTCGTCATAATTGATCCTGTTATTTAAAATATTAAACAAACCTTCTTTTGCAAAATCTGTAGTAGGTCTTACCGGAAGATCTTTAGGTACTTTAATTACCCTACCCTTGTGTGTTCCGTTTATAATACGCACAGGTATTGATTTAATAATGTGAAATAATAATGATGCGGTAATTTGGCTAATTCACCTTCTAATTTTATATCCGCTGCATGAACAACAAAATTTACCTGCTTAATGTATTTTTTAATACTTAATATCAGAGGGTCATTTGTCTGAAGCTGCCCTGCTATCAACAGTTTTATTTGCATTGGGTTAAGGTTAAACTGCTCCATCATAAATAATAAATAATACAAAACATCTTCATTGTTTTCATAACTAAACACATTATAAAACAATAGATCGTTTTTTTCTTTGGCGGCTATTTCCAATAAACCATCGTTTAGGGATAAGAATAAATTACAATTCATTAATGAATGATTACTAAAGAAAAGATCTGTATTTATTGCGCCTGCATGTTTAATAATAGCCTGTGTAAATGTTTTTTCAAGATATTGTATTAATTCCTGATCGAATGCAGAACAAAATTTTACATTTTTTATTGTATGTACCTGTGGATTCTTAACTTCTGTTAATCCTGAAGAAAAAGATAAAAAATCTTTCAGGTCATTAGAATTCGAATACGCTTCTGGCACAAGTGTAAAATCCTTACTTAAAATGGAGATGGTTATTTTTTCGAATTTTTTTTGAGGTAATTGATAATTATTGAATAAAAAAGTTATTTTTTCGGTTAAACTTTGAGTGGCTCCCGGTAGGTTTATAAGTTCTATATGCACCAATTGCGCGGTTTTTTTAAAGCTTTTATCAGAAATTGAAAATATTAAGGAGTTATGACTTACAAAAACAGATAATGCCCCGGCTTCTTTTAAGATAGCAGTATCTGTTAAAATAAGTCTTTCTTTATAATATTCACCTAACATCCGGTGACAAATCTAAGGTATTCTTAAAAATAATTCATTTTTTTTTTAAACCGATTAAACCTTTTTGTATATTCGGTATCATAGAAGGAAATACATTAAAACCATTTACCATGAAAACTTCAAACTTTTATCTCGGACTTGCAAGTGTTCTAATTGCCGGGTCTATTACGTTTACATCTTGTCATAAAAAAGAAAAAACCAAAGACCAGGAGCCGGATACCGAGCAATCAACAGCTACCGACAATAATATGGCTGAAAGCAATGCTAATGATATAGATGCTATTGGGTCTCAGGTATGTGAAAGTGGCGCTATGTCTACTTTTAAAACAGACGGTTCAATGACCATTGAATTTGCACCTACTGCTACCATTACAATTGTTGGAAAAGTTGCTACCGTAGATTTTGGGGTTATTGGCGTGGTTGGCTCTGATGGCAGAACACGCACGGGTAAATTAATTTTTGACTATTCAGTTTCAAGCCCTACTACAGCTATTTATTACCGTAACCCGGGCTTTAAAGTAAATATAACAAGCCTTAATTACGTAGTAGATGGCAATCAGGTTAATATTATCAGTAAAACAATTACAAATACTACGACATCAAATTTACCAAGCGGATCAAATCCAGGTACAAATCTTACCTGGGCAATTACTGCTAATATTTCTATTGTAAAAGCCAATAGTGGAGGAACGATCTCTTGGTCATGCAACCGCACAAAAGAGTTGACCAACTCTTCTGATTATTTATGTTATAATGGCCAGGCTTACCCAATTGTTTGGACGCTTGCTAAAGTAAAATTAAATGGAACAGCTACAGGTACCAATACAAAAGGCGAAAGCTTTGTAGCAAAAGCCACTGATCTGGTAAGAGATTTTACCTGTAAACCTGATGGCAAACGTCGTCCTTTTATTAGTGGTAAAATTGAATACACACCAGGAAACAGACCTTTACGTTTAATCGATTTCGGTAACGGTGCCTGCGACCTAAGTGCA
>JBDSFC010000452.1:0-4983 GCA_039919745.1 Bacteroidia bacterium
GTAACTGTTTGCGATGGCACAGTGATATTTGAGCCGGTACTTCCTGAAATATCAAAGTTGACATTTGCATTTGTATAGTTGGCAAATTTAGTGGTAAGTACTTTTGTGCTGGATGAAGCTGTTAACACATCCGAATAAAACGTTGGCGACGTACTAGGACAGGTATCTTTTACAGCATACGTAGCCGCGATGGTATTTGCCGTATGTCTAACATACACTGTGCGTGAGGCCGTACCAACATTTCCTTTTTTATCAGAAACACTGTAAGTAATAGTATATACACCTGCGTTATTTACATCTACAGATCCTGAAGTTGTAATATTACCAGAAATATCTCCATCTCTTCCATCAGATGCCGTTGCGCCCTGTTCTGTATAAGTTCCATGAAGATCTACATATGCATCGCCGCCATTAGGGCTTACTGTTGGAGAATCAATGTCATCTTTTTTACACGATGCAAAAAAAATTGAACCTGCTAATGCAATGCCCATTAAAATAGTTTGTGATTTTTTCATTTTGTTTTATTTTTTAAATTACTAATTAACCTTTTCCTTGCCCGGCTTTTACATTCTCCGGCTTTTTAGCATCTTCTTTTTTCTGATTTTCTTTTTTTAGCTTATCCAGTTCTTTTTTGGTTGCTTCAGCATTTTTTTCTGCTTGGTCAGATTTTTTTTCTAATTGGTCTTTCACTTGGTCTACCTGATTCTGCATGTTTTCATTAGCTTGTTTTGCGGCATCTGTAACGGAATCCTGCATTGCTTTCATCCTTTCATCCAACTCATCCTGGATCTTTTTATTCATTGATTGAATGGAGTCCGCCATCTCGTCTTGTCTTTTTGCAAGATCTTCCTTGCTTGGCCCACAAGAAGTCATTATCGCTAATATGGCGACAATTGGTAAAATAGTTTTTTTCATAATTTTATTTTTATTAGAGTAAAGCAAAATGAATGCCAATATAAACGAAAATTATCGTGTGCTTTTTTGGGGATGCTGGAATATATTGGGAAAATAAATACGCAATGGGGTTATTAAAAGAAAAGCCTCAACATAATTGAGGCTTTTCTTTTACCTTTCTTATCATTTAAAAATGATCTTGAAAGCAATTTATTTTTGTGGTTTAGTACTATATGATTTCTTTTTTGTTTTACTTGTAAATTTACCAGCTTTGTCATACCACAATGTTTCATTATTATGGGTAGTATAATAAGTTGTATTTCCCATTCCATCTTTACTTGACCAAACCTGGTATTCTTCATTAGGATATTTTTTTGTATAGTAGTCGCTTATCTCTGTAGGATAATTACCGCTTGATAATTGCTCTTCGGTGCCAATGCGAACACCATTTTTGTCATAAGTAGCAGATCTTCCTATATTACTTTTACTATCGCTATACTCTGCCCGGTAATTTGATCCGTCCTTATACCATATAGCTGTATTATTAGGATAATCAATATCAAAATGATTAGTAATGATACTTGGCGTTTGAATAGTACCCATATCGGATTGTGTATTACTGTTTACACCATTATTGGTACCCGGTGTTGCAGTGTTTTTTTGCGCTAATACTACAGTAAAACTTAAGAATGTAGCTGTTATTAAAATTAATTTTTTCATGTTGTGATATTTAAAGTTACACACGACAAATGAAAATATTATGCCATTTTTTAATGACTTAATTTTTAAACAAATAGTTTTAATAGGGATAAAAGTGTGTTAAAAGTTCCACAGAATTTGTGGAACTTTTTATCTATTTAGTTACTTTAACTCTTATTCCCTCACTGTGGCTAGTAAATTCAGGCGCATACATACATTGAATAGTTGTTACACCGTTACTAAAATCACCGTAATGGCTCACCACTAAAGGATATTCAAATACATAAGTTCCTTTATTTAAATATGAGAAAAAGAAATTAGTTGCTGCATCGCGGGTGCTTTCATAATACCCCAAACCATCCTGGTATTTGTAACCGCTAAATACATTTGTTGGCTCAAAACCCGCGGCACGCATATCTTTCATGTGCACATAGTTCATATCTCTATCCACGCGCAACTCAATTCTCACTTTTATTTTATCTCCCGGTTTTAATTTGCTAGCGCTTGTTATTGGTTCTATAACTATACCGCTTGCCGTATTTTTTTGAAGGAATAATTGTTTTTTCAATTTCAATGGCGTTTCGTGCGGTGTAATTTTATCCAGCTGTTCAAAATACTGCCAGTAAACAGCGCCGTAACTTACACCAACATCTTTTTTAGATACAGTAACCTTACCCATGCTCGCAGGTTTGATATCACTACCCGTCCATGTTTTTTTGAAATAACCTGTTCCCGGTTCCGCATTTAATGATTTATCATTTTTAGGATCAAGCTTAATATCGCCAACCGTTATCTCTACATTTGGTTCTGTTGCTAACCAATCTGTTCCTTTTAACAACAAAGCATAAACAGCTTCTGTTGTAGCACGTGTAGTACCCCAGTGTTGTGTTTGTTTGCTTTTTATTAACCAGGTTTTAAGATCATCTACTGCTTTGATATCATTATTAATTTCATCAAAAGCCTCTATCATTAAAGCCTGCATCTCAATAGGTGCTTCGTACCAGTAGTAACCATAGTTCTCTTTCCAGTACATACCCATTTCTTCATTGTTAATGCTATTTTCTTTTAATGATTTTAAAATATCCTTTGGCGTTTTTACATCACCAAATCTATTTAGGTTAAGAGCGATCATACCTTGCATAAAACGTCCGTTATCTAACCAGTATTTTTGTTCCTGAGCTTTGTAATACTCAAAATATTCTACATTACGTTTATCTCTATCGATATCTTTATAAAAACTACGCATGTATAAGTACTGAATAGCATTATAACTCAAATGATTTTCGGTTTTATATTTTGGGTTATACTTTTTCATGTATTCATATTCTTCACGCATCCTGTTATCGCAATACTTCACAGCTTTGTATAACATATTCCATACATCAGAATTCTCGCGCACTTTAACCACACCTAAATTATTTAAGTGACCAAAACCACAGGCAATATGTTGTGTGATATACCAATCATCAGGCATTCCATCAAACCACATAAAACCACCATTCGAAGTTTGTTTCTTCATTAGCTTTTTAAGTGCGCTTGAAGTTTCATTGCTCATTTTATTGAGATCGAACAATAAACCAACACGTTTTTTATTTTCCGTTTCACTTTTTGATTGTAAAACCCATGGCGTTTCTTCCAACACAACCGCTTTTAGGTCCTGGTTCTTTTCCAAATTGGATAAGAATGCATCAGGACTTGAAGTTTTCCATGCTTCAAAAATGGTTTTAATTTTTGGTTTGGAATTTACAACGTATGTAGCCAAACTGTTTGCATAATAACGTGCAAACGTTTGTTCAGCACATTCATAGGGATATTCCATTAAGTACGGCAACGCTTGCACAGCATACCATGCAGGATTAGCAGTAAACTCTAAAGTATACGCATGATTTTTTAATGTAGTAGAATTGTTATTCTGACTAATGAACTTAGTAAAATTAAATTCTTTGGTCTGATTACTACGAATTGGCATTGGCATACTTTCAGTAACCAGCATTCTGTTTGTAAGAACCGGTACGGCCTGCTCTTCACCATCAGCAAAGTTTCCGGCTTTTGCCACCACTTTATATTTTATGGCAGAATATCCTTCAGGAATGTGTAGGTTCCATTCTATTGAAGTGCTTTGTCCTTTTTTAACCGTAAAAGTACGCGAACCTATTGTTGGGAAAGGTCCTGACACTGCTTCGATAATTTTTGTAGAGATCTCCTGATCAGTTAATGCATCAAATAATTTTAATTCAGCATTACCCGATAATTCTTTATCTGACAAATTCGCGATCTTAGAAATAAAGGTCATATTATCTCCTTCTCTAAAGAAACGCGGAACGTTTGGTTGCACCATCAGATCTTTTTGAGTTACTACTTCTTTTTGGAACGTACCTGATTTAAGATCTTTTGTATGCGCAAGACCCATTACTTTCCATTTGGTTAAGCTTTCAGGAACAGTAAATTTAATAACGATCTCTCCTTTTTCATTTGTTTGAAGTGTAGGATAAAAAAATGCAGTCTCATTAAAATTAGAACGTGCTTTAACTTCTCCAAGCCCCTCTTTTCCTTCTCCTGCGCCACGTGATTTAGTTGTGGCAGTTGTAGCATCACTTCTATCATCCTTATCTTTTCCACCGATCGGTTTTTGTTCTGCTTCCTCAAAACTTGCTTCTTTTTTAGCAGACATTTTATTCTTCTCTCTTGGTTTGTCAGGTTGGTTTTTAGATTCGTCCATTGAAACGCCTGTTGCAACTGGTGAAGCTACTGATTCAGATGCAGCAAAATCATCTTCATATCCTCCTCTGTAATAACTATTATAATAAAATCCTAAACCAAAATAATTTAGCTGATCGTAATAACGGTATGGCAAACTTTCATACGGGCGATTTAAATTATTTAACTCTGTTGAATTGGTTTGCCTATCTGTATTTGCCGCCCATTGAAGACTTGCATAAAAACTCTGGAATACAGAAAAATACCAATTGTTCGGTCTGAAAGCATCCAAAGAAGCGTCATACATGCTTGCCACCATTTCAGCAGCGGCTTTCTCTCCTTTTTTATCTTTTAAGATCAGTTTCCATTCTTCTGCCTGACCCGGAAGTAATTTATTTCTGAATGTTTCGAATTGAATATCCAGTTCTTTATTAGTATACGGAACATAAATTACCTGTTGGTTCGAATAAAAACGATTGTTCCTGATATAAGATACATGAATAGCAAAGTTACCCCTGTCCTCTTCTTCCACTTTAATTTCATTTGATCTCATGCTAAGCGGTAAAACCTTTGATGAAACCAATTGAGCCTGGCGCTCAATCTCATACATAAAATTAGTGTTTGGATAAGCAGAGTTGTATATAAAACTAATTGTTTCTCCGGGCTCAGCAGTGGTTTTATTAATGTAATACC
>JBDSFC010000482.1:0-6394 GCA_039919745.1 Bacteroidia bacterium
ATTGAAACAGGCATTGAAAATGTATATAACCGTTCAACTGCAGGTATTGAAGATCTTATTCAACAATTCTCTAATGGTAATGGGGTTGACGCAGTTATTATCACCGCAGGAACATCTTCTTTGGATCCGATAGAATTTGCCGGCAGCTCTGCCCGTAAAAAAGGAAAAGTAGTTATTGTTGGCGCAGTGCCAACAGGTTTTGATCGCGTAAATTATTTTAAAAAAGAATTGGATCTTCGTATGTCAATGTCATATGGCCCGGGCCGTTATGATATAAACTACGAAGAAAAAGGAATTGATTATCCTATTGGATATGTAAGGTGGACAGAGAACCGTAACATGCAAAGTTACATTGATCTGTTGTCTTCAAAAGCTATTAATATAGAACCATTGATCTCTCATACCTATACTTTAGAAGACGCACCTTCGGCTTATGATATGATCCTTGCAAAAATAGAAGCATTTAACGGCGTTGTAATAAAATACGACGAAACTAAAAAAATACTTTCTTCAATAGAATTAAATACCAAATCAATTTCTAAAGAAGAAGCAAATGTTGGTATGATAGGCGCGGGTAATTTTGCACAAGGCACTTTACTTCCAAAAATGAAAACGCTTTGTAATTTTATTGGCGTTGCAACAGCACGTGGTAATATTGCACGTTATGTAGCCGATAAATATGGATTTAGTTATTGTGCCGAAAATGCAGATCAGTTAATTAATGATGCCAAGATAAATACGATATTTATTACAACACGTCATAACTCACATGCCGAGTATGTAGTTAAAGCTATTAAACGATCTAAAAATGTTTTTGTAGAAAAGCCATTGGCGTTAAATGAAACAGAGTTAGAAGAGATAAGAAGCGAATACGAAATTGCTGTAAAAAATAATTCGGCAAAAAAAATAATGGTTGGCTTTAACCGTAGGTTTGCACCAGCGGTAATGGAAGTTAAAAAAATGTTTGTTGCGAGCCAACCAAAAACAATTAATATGCGTATTAATGCCGGCGTTGTTGCTGCCGACCATTGGGTAAACGACCCGGTAATTGGTGGTGGGCGTATAGTTGGCGAAGGTTGCCATTTTATTGATCTTGCAATGCATTTGGCAGGAGATAAGATCACTTCGGTTTCTGCTAACGCTATGCAGGATGCAAATAGCCTCAATAATTCAATAGTAATTAATTTAAGCTTTGCTAACGGTTCAGTTGCTTCTATAAATTATTTCTCTAACGGAAATAAAAATTTAAGTAAAGAATATATTGAAGTGTTTTGCGGCGGCGTTGCGGCTTGTATTGATGATTTTAAAACATTAACAACTTACAATAAAACGGTAAACACTGTTTCATATAAAGGGCAGGATAAAGGTCATGCCAATGAATTAAAATTATTTTTAAAAGCTATTTCAGAAGGAAAAGCCTCCCCGGTTTCTTTTGAAGAATGTTATATCAGCTCGCTTGCCACTTTAAAAGTGATGCAAAGCATTAAAGAAAACAGGAAAATTGATCTCTAGATTTAAATGAACTTTTTATTTTTTCTTGTTCACCCCTCCAAGTACCACGTATTTAAAAATACTATTAACCGTTTAAAACAAAACGGCCATAGTGTTGAGATCGTAATTACGAGCAAAGATGTATTGGAAGAACTTATAAAGAACGAAGGCTGGCAATACACAAATATTTTTCCGGAAGGAAGAAAAATGAAAGGTGTTAATCCAAAGATCAGCGCTGCAATTAATACTATACGAACAATAAGCAGGTTAAGAAAGTATCTTAAGAATAAAAAATACGACCTGTTTATTACTGATGATCTTATTGTAATTAATGGCAAACTAAGAAAAGTGCCAACTATTCATTTCCAGGATGATGATATTACAGCCGTTCCCGAATCAGCTCTTTTATTTTATTTTGCTACACATGTTTTATCACCGTCGGTTTCTAACTTAGGCAAATACCAATACAAAAAAATTCCTTTTTTAGGATATAAAGAATTAGGAGGTTTGCATCCAAATGTTTTTACACCGGATCATTCGATTGTAGAAAAATTTAATCCGAAGAGCGAACCTTATTATATTATCAGGCTGGTTTCTTTAAGAGCCACACACGATATCGGAAAATCAGGCCTGAATAATACAGATGTTTTAAAGCTGATCAACATGCTTGAAAAACATGGAAAGGTTTTTATTACGGCAGAAAGAGAATTGCCGCCTGAATTTGAAAAATACAGAATAAATATTCGTCCAAACGATATTTCGCACGCTTTGGCTTTTGCGCAATTTTTAATTAGTGATAGTCAAACTATGTCGGCCGAAGCCGGTGTGCTTGGTACACCTTATATAAGGTTTAACGATTTTGTAGACAAAATAAGTTATTTGTCGGAATTGGAACATACTTACAAATTAGGTGTGGGCATTAAAACAAAAGACAAAGAAAAATTATTTATACAGGTAGAAGAGTTTCTGGCAAATAAAAATTTGAAGAACGAATGGCAGTTAAAAAGAAAGAAAATGTTGTCTGAAAAGATAGACCTTACTTCTTTTATGGTTTGGCTTTTTGAAAATTATCCTAAGAGTATTCAAATATTTAACGAACAACCTGGTATCCAGGATCAATTTAAACTTAGCAATTAATGTGTGGTATATTTGGCGTAATTGCTAAAGCAAATTCAAAATTAAGCGAAAGCTTTATTACAAAAGTACTCGAAAACGTTGCCCGCTTATCTATTGCTCGTGGTAAAGATTCTTCAGGACTTGTTTTTAAGAACAATGCACTTAAAAATTTCGATCTCGTAAAAGGCGATATTCCGGTATTCGAATTATTAAAAGCGAAAGAGTATAAAGCCTTTTTAGCAACGGAACTTGGGGAATACAAAAAAGGAAACACCTTCCAGGCAATTGGCCATGCAAGATTAGTAACGAATGGTTCACAGTTGCAGGAAGAAAATAACCAACCCGTAATCAAAGATGGAATTATTGGTATACACAATGGCATTATTGTAAACGCTGATGGGTTGTGGCAAAATAACAGCCATTTAAAAAGGGAGTACGAAATTGATACCGAAATTTTATTAGCGTTAATAAGAGATAAACTAAAAAAAGATCAGTCGCTGGATAAAGCTGTTAGCGATACGCTTGAAGAAATTGAAGGAACGGTTTCAACTGCTTTGTTTTTTAATGATCGTCACGATCTGGTTCTGGCTACTAATAATGGCTCATTATATTATATTATTAATAAGGATTATTTAATATTTGCTTCCGAAGAATTCTTTTTAAGAACACTTGTAAATAAAGCCGGTATTCAGGATGCAACCATCACAGCGGTAAAAGCATTTGAAGGATTGATCTTTAATACTAAAACATTTGCAATTCAAAAGATATTTCAAAAAGAGCCCAATCAAAAACATATTTCAGAAACGCATGAAGCGTTTGCTGTAAATAAAAAAAACCTGAAAGGCAGTTTTGATAAAGAAGTTGTTATCGATCCTTCTGCATTTATAAACAGGGCTAAAGAAAAACACTTGTATGATCTTTTAGAAGATAATACCGAAGCGATAAAAAAAATAAAGCGTTGTACAAAATGTTTATTACCCGAAACTTTTCCATTCATTTATTACGATGTAAAAGGTGAATGCAATTACTGTAAAAATTATAAGCCAAAAATTCAGATCCAATCCTTCGATCAATTAAAAGAATTGGTGGCTCCGTATAAAAGAAAAGACGGGCATCCTGATTGTATAGTACCTTTTAGTGGCGGCCGCGATAGCACTTACTCTTTGCATATCATAAAAAAAGAATTGGGTTTAAATCCAATTGCCTTTACATATGATTGGGGCATGGTAACCGACCTGGCAAGAAGAAATATTGCGAGGGTGTGCGGAAAAATGGGTGTTGAAAATATTGTGGTTTCTGCGGATATAAACTGGAAAAGAGAGAATATCCGTAAAAATATTATTGCCTGGTTAAAAACACCGCATCTTGGTATGATACCTTTATTTATGGCCGGCGATAAATACTTTTTTTATTACTGTGATCGTGTAAAAAAACAAACCGGTATTGATCTTAATATATGGGGCATTAATCATTTAGAGAATACGGATTTTAAAACCGGCTTCGCGGGACTGCCTCCTAAGTTTGATAAAAAACGAATTTATTCTTTAAGCATAAAAAATCAATTGAACCTTTTTGGTTTTGTTGGAAAAAATTTAATTCGTAATCCTGGTTATATCAATCAATCTGTTTTTGATAGCCTGGGTTCTTTTGCAGTAAGGTATTTAGCTCCAAAAAGAGATTATTTTCATTTATTTGATTATTATAAATGGGATGAAAAAGAGCTTGAAGAGTTGATCCTAAAAGAATATAATTGGGAGAAAGCCATTGATACAGACTCTACCTGGCGCATTGGTGATGGTACCGCCAGCTTTTACAATTATATTTATCATACGGTTGCCGGCTTTACAGAGAACGATACTTTTAGAAGTAACCAGATAAGAGAAGGTTTAATTACGCGCGAAGAAGCACTTGCGAAAATTTATGAAGAGAATAAGGTGCGTTATGAAACGTTGCGCTGGTATATAGAAATTATTGGTTTGGATTTTACCGAAGTAATTACAGCCATTAACAAGATCCCGAAATTATATTTAAAAGAAAAATAACCTGTATAATTTAGTTAAAGAAAGGGTTAAACCGGAGGTTTACAAGTATTTCGAAGATTTTTCAGATCTTAGATCCAACGATACATTAATTGTTTCTACATCAAGTGATTTTAATATTTTAAATCATCCCAATAATATTTCATGTATCATAAATATTTTAAGAATAAATGATATACGGTATATAAATAAATTTTTTGAGAGCGTTAATTCACGTTTAAATTCCGGTGATGTATTTATAGGTTGCCTCGAAACTTTTTCGGCACGAAGAAATAGAAAACCAATTGGTAAAATTCCGGTTCTCAGTACTATTTATTTCGGCATGGAATATATTTTTATGAGGGTCTTCCCAAAGCTTTGGGGATTTAAGAAAATATATTTTTTTATTACACAGGGCAGAAACAGGCTTTTGTCAAAAGCAGAAGCGCTTGGCCGCTTAGTGAGTTGTGGCTTTGAGATAGTTGATTACAGGAGCATTAACGGCCTGATGTACTTTGTAGTTAAAAAAATAAAACAGCCCGAGTTTAATATGAACCCAAGTTATGGGCCTTTATATAAAATGCCACGGGTAGGTAAGGATGGAAAAATGATTGGCGTTTATAAAATAAGAACCATGTATTCGTATGCTGAATATTTGCAGAAATATATTTATGACAAGCATGGCACTAAAGATGGGGATAAAGCAAATGAAGATTATAGGGTAACAAGCTTTGGTAAAATAATCAGGAAGTTTTGGTTGGACGAATTGCCAACATTTATAAATCTTTTTAAAGGAGAAATAAAATTAGTTGGTGTAAGACCTTTAAGTGTGCATAAATTTAATATGTATCCAAAATACGCACAAGAAAGAAGATGCAAATTTAAGCCGGGCTTAATTCCGCCCTTTTATTACGATCGCCCAAATAATTTTGATGAGCTGGTAGCATCTGAAATGAAATATTTTGATGCTTATGAAAAGAAACCATTTAGAACGGATATGCGTTATTTTTTTGTAGCCATATATAATATTATTTTTAAAGGAGCGCGAAGCAAGTAAAATGAAACATATAGAAGATTCATTTAAAAAGCTTGAAGCGTATGTTGAAAAAGAGCAGTACAAAGGTTATGATCCGTATGATACCTTAAACTCTTTTTGGCCTTTTAAAATTTTAGGTAAATGGGGGCTTGTTTTAGCAACCCAGTTTCAAAAAAGAAATCCTATTAATATCCGTCCTTTAATGGGTATCAAAAAAGAGATCAATCCAAAAGGATTTGCCATTTTTTTAATGGCCTATTCAGAATTATACGCTAAAACAAATAAAAAAGAACATCTTGAAAAAGCAGAATATTTTTTTAATTGGCTGAGTACAAACTATTCAAAAGGATATGCAGGAAAATGCTGGGGTTATAATTTCCCGTGGGCAACACCAGTAAAATATATGAAACCATGGATTCCATCGGCAGTGGTTACAGGCCATGTTGTTAAAGGTCTTTACGAATTTTACAAGGTCACTAAACGTAAAGATGTATTGGAATTAATGGAAAGTGCAGGGCTTTTTTTAGATAAGGATCTTGAAAAATACCAGGACGACACAGGTTTAAGTATAAGTTATACGCCTGTAAAAAAAGATGTTTGTTATAACGCCAGCTTGTTGGCTGCTGAGGCGCTGGCAAAAATTTCAGTACTTAATAATGATCAAAAGTACAGGCAAATTGCAATAGATGCTGTTGAGTTTGTATTAAAGCGCCGCAGAAGCGCTCGAGCGGCG
>JBDSFC010000553.1:0-3680 GCA_039919745.1 Bacteroidia bacterium
CTTATTTCGCAAAAAAGTTCGTAAATTTCTACTTGCAAAAAGAAACTTTGCCTAAAGAGGTAAACGTTGAACGTTTCTATTCGCATTATGCCAACGAAGAAAAATAAATTAAGATTAATTGGGCGACGGGAGTTTGTAGATTTTCCATTGTTGGGAATTTATAATATCGAAGCAAAAATTGATACCGGTGCATATACGTCTTCCATTCATTGTGATGATATTTCTATTATTAATGAAAATGATAAACCCATTCTTAATTTTGTAATTACACAGGACGATAAACAGTTGCAAAAAATACAACGTTTTGAAGAGTTCACGCAAAAAAAAATAAAAAACTCTTTCGGTGAAATGGAAGAGCGTTATATTATTAAAACATTGATCGTTATTGGAAAGAAAAAGATCCGGTCAACCCTTTCACTTTCAAACCGCGACGGGATGCGATACCCTGTATTGATAGGCCGCAAATTAGTAAAAGGAAAATTTTTAATAGATACTGATCAAATTCATACCGGCGGCAAAAGTATCAATGAAGAATTAATAAAATTAACCCAGGCAAATAAATAAACATCATGAAAATTGCGATCCTTTCTCGTAATAAAAATTTGTATTCTACGAGACGTTTAATTGAAGCGGCAGAAAAACGCGGGCACGAAGTAGTTCTATTAGATCACATGAAATGTGTTTTGGTAATTGAACAAAACAGGCCGCACATTTATTTTAATGGTAAGGAAGTAAAAGATATTAATGCGGTAATTCCCCGCATTGGTGCCTCTGCAACATTTTATGGTTCTGCAGTTGTGCGTCAGTTTGAAATGATGAAGATCTTTACCGCTGTTGAATCGCAGGCCCTTGTGCGTTCGCGTGATAAGCTAAGAAGCCTGCAGATTTTAGCGCGTGCCGGTATAGGCATTCCTAAAACAGCTTTTGCATCATCACCAAAAGATAAAGATATTGATAGTGTTATTGAAAATATTGGGGGCGCTCCCTGCGTGATAAAATTATTAGAAGGCACACAAGGCATTGGCGTTATACTTGCGGAAAATCAAAAAGCTGCAAAAAGTGTGGTGGAAGCATTTATGAAATTAGAAGCCAATATGCTTGTGCAGGAATTTATACAAGAAGCAAAAGGAGCTGATCTACGTGTGTTTGTTGTTGACGGACAAGTTGTAGGTGCTATGAAGCGCCAGGCAAAAGAAGGGGAATTTAGAAGTAATTTGCACCAGGGTGGTACGGCTAAGGTTATTCAACTTTCAGTAGAAGAACGCGCAACAGCTTTAAAAGCAGTAAAAAAATTAGGGCTTGGTGTTGCAGGGGTTGATCTTTTACAATCTAATCGCGGGCCATTGGTAATGGAAGTTAATTCGTCGCCGGGCTTAGAAGGTATTGAAGGCGCAACCGGAATTGACATTGCCGGAAAAATAATTGAGTATGTAGAACGTAACGAGTTTAATAAACCCGGAGAATAAAATAACTAAACCTTGTCAGGAATTCTAAAACCAGAAACAATAAACCCAAAACAAGAAATTTATTAGTGTGCAAAAAACAATTACAATAAATGGCCAAAGTATAGAGCCAGGCCAGAGCAAAACGGTGATCTTAAATTCGTATGAATTACATACAAAAACAAAGATCGAAATTCCGGTTCATGTTATTCACTCAAAAAACCCCGGGCCTTCTATTTTATTATGTGCAGGGATGCATGGTGAAGAAACCAATGGTATAGAAATTATCCGGAAAATTATTTCGCGCGATGAAGTTGAAAATTTAAAATGCGGAACCCTGGTAGCTATTCCCGTAATTAATGTAGTTTCTTTTTTATACGGTAGCCGCGATCTGCCCGATGGTCGCGATCTTAATCGTTGTTTTCCCGGAACTAAAAGCGGTTCATTGGGCAGCAGAATTGCTTATGATCTCATGAAACATATTGTTCCAATAATTGATTTTGGTTTTGATTTTCATACGGGTGGTGCAAAAATAAATAACTATCCTCAGTTACGTTGTGTATTTGATTTTCCTGATAACGTAGCTTTGGCAGAACGTTTTGCAACTTCCTTAATTATTGACAGTACTTATCGTGATGGCACATTTAGAAAAGAAGCCGCTAAAAAAGGAAAACCAATTTTGGTTTATGAAGGTGGTGAAAGTATGCGTTTTGATTATTTGGCAATTAACGAAGGTGTTAATGGTTGTTTAAGACTAATGAAGTCATACGATATGATCGATTTTGATCTGCCGCACAATCCTTCGGTTAAAATTAAAAAAGATACCTGGGTAAGGGCTAATAGCAGCGGCTTGTTTCATATGAATGTCAATAATGGGGCGCATGTGCGAAAAGGCGATCTCTTAGGGGTTATCTGCAATCCTTTTGGGGAAGCGGAGGATAAAATTTTCAGCACTGTAAATGCTTACATTGTGGGAATTAACAACCAGCCGGTGGTTAACCAGGGCGATGCATTAATTCATTTAGGAATTGATGAAGATTGATTTAATGATTAACTTTGAAGCATGAATAGTAGAGTAGACCTTGGAGATATTTTAATTGCAGCTTTTGTAGGTGTGATTTTTATTACAGGCGCAATTGTGGTTTTTAGATTTATGAAGAGGAAAAATTAAAATGATAACGAATCAGTTTATATTGTTTTTAAATTTAGGTGGTGGCGAAGTAATTATTATTTTATTTGTGATCCTGCTTTTATTTGGCGGAAAAGGAATTCCAAGCATTGCAAAAACATTAGGCAAAGGTATCAGGGAATTTAAAGATGCTACCAGTGGTATACAAAAAGATATTCAAAACAGTACAGGAGGCATTACGGAACAGGTTACTGAACACATCCAGGAAATTAAAAAAGAGATCGAAAAAGAATAATTTTACATAATATGAAATTTATTTTTTATTTTCTTTTCATTGCAGGAACAATAACTGCCCAAACAACTCAAAAAATAAAATTTCAAAAAACCTCCAACCTTATTTATTTTTTTCTAAAGAACAATACTAAAGATTCTGTTTTAAGTAAAACGAACGATCTTTTTTATTTTGTTGTACCTGATTCTCTAAAGAAAACAACAGTAGTATTTATTGAGAACGGACAATTATTAAAGACAAGTAACGATAGTATTGTAAGATTAAATTATATGCCCGGTTTAAAATACGAATCACAGTTTGTAATAAACGAAATTCCTCAAACAGGCGGATCAAAAAGTTTGAAAAGGGAATTTAATATGATCAGTTTAATAAACGGCGCAACTGCATCTCAAAAAAATAAGATCAATATCCAAGTAGTAAATAAAAAAGAAGATAAGGTGCTGATTGAAAATAGTTTCTTTTATAAGGATTAAATCCTCCTGATCAATTCTTTTACGATCAATGTCATTTTTGGTTCCTGCATTTTTGCAATGTGTTGCACTTCTTCGTGGCTTACATTCTGAACTACACCTTCTACACCAAGATCAGTAACAATGCTTATTCCAAACACATCCATACCGCCATGTTTAGCAACAATTACTTCAGGCACGGTACTCATTCCAACTACGTCAGCGCCCGTACGCCATAAATAGCGGTACTCTGCTGGTGTTTCAAAACATGGTCCGCTTAAGCCAGCGTAAACACCTTCACTTACTTTAATATTATTTTCTTTTGCAATTTCTTTTGCAAGTGTTACGTAACTTTTTTTATAGGCTTC
>JBDSFC010000244.1:0-11583 GCA_039919745.1 Bacteroidia bacterium
AAGGGCTTCAATAAAAAGAAAAAATATTAATTCACATTTTCGATAACCATAGCGCTGGCGCCACCGCCACCATTGCAAATACCAGCTGCGCCAAATTTTGCATTGTTTTGTTTTAATACGTTTAAAAGCGTAACAATTATACGTGCTCCACTGGCTCCTAAAGGATGGCCAAGTGAAACCGCGCCACCGTTTACATTTACTTTTGACGCCTCTAAATTCATTAATTTAATATTTGCTAAACCAACAACGCTAAACGCTTCATTTAATTCAAAGTAATTGATATCGCCCATTTTTAAACCTGCTTTTTCAACTGCTTTTGGCACCGCTAAGCTTGGAGTTGTTGTAAACCACTCAGGCGCTTGTTCTGCATCTGCAAAACCTTTAATTTTTGCCAATGGTTTTATTCCTAAAGCATCTGCCTTTTCTTTACTCATTAAAATAACCACTGCGGCGCCATCATTCATGTTACTTGCGTTAGCCGCAGTTACAGTTCCATCTTTTTGAAATACCGGTTTTAATGCTGGGATCTTATCAAAAAATACATTTTTATATTCTTCATCTTCTGCAAATTCAACATCACCTTTTTTTGTTTTTACAGTTACAGGTACAACTTCTTCTTTGAATTTTCCTGCGCTCCATGCAGCTGCAGAACGTTTGTACGATTCAATAGCAAATGCATCCTGCTCTTCACGAGTAAATTTATGATCCTTTGCGCAAAGTTCAGCGCAATTACCCATTGGATAATTACCGTAAACATCTGTCAAACCATCTTTAGCTAAACCATCAATTAATTTTGCGTCGCCATATTTTGAACCCCAACGTGTACTGTCAGAATAAAACGGAACAGCGCTCATGTTTTCCATACCACCTGCAACAACAATATCGTTATCGCCAAGCATAATACTTTGCGCACCTAACATAATTGATTTCATACCGCTGGCGCAAACTTTATTTACTGTTGTACAAATTACACCATCGGGTAAACCTGCAAACTTAGCAGCCTGGCGGGCCGGGGCCTGACCAAGGTTAGCCTGCAATACAGAACCCATGTAAACCTCGTTAACTAATTTAGGATCCAGATTAATTTTTGCCAACGCGCCTTTAATTGCTGTAGCGCCTAATTGCGTTGCCGATATACCGGCTAATGAACCTCCAAAAGAACCAATTGCAGTTCTTACAGCTGAAACTATATATACTTCTTTCATTTTATTTAATCGTTTTAGTTTTTTAAACGCGCCTAAATTAGCATTTTAATTATAAGAATTACGTTAAATGTTGTAAACAGTTTTTAAAGGATTTTTAAGTACTTTCGTCGATGATAAATGATGCAGGGAACAGTAATAAAATCAACAGGTAGCAACTATTTAGTTAAAGTAAATGATACTGTGCATTTATGCAGATTAAAGGGGAAAATAAGGATGGAAGGCCGCAAAACTACCAATCCTATTGCTGTTGGTGATATTGTAGATATTGAGTTGGAAGATAACAATGAGGCGAATATTGTAAAAATTCATCCGCGAAGAAATTACATTATTCGTAAATCTATTAACCTGAGCAAGCAGGCGCAAATTTTAGCCAGTAATTTAGATCAAGCCGTTTTAATTGCCACTTTGGTTTCGCCAAGAACAAGTTTAGGTTTTATAGATCGTTTTTTAATTACTGCAGAAGCATACAGAATTCCCGCAAAAATTATTTTTAATAAATGTGATCTGTTGAATGATGAGCTTTTAGAAATTCAAAAACAAACAATTGCTATTTATACAAAAATAGGTTACGATTGTTTTGAAGTGAGCAGTTACGATCCAAAACAAATTGAAAAGCTGCAAAATTTATTTAAAGATAAAACCACTTTAATTGCCGGCCATTCAGGTGTTGGAAAATCTACTTTCATAAACGCATTACAACCGGGTTTAGATCTTAAGACAGGAGAAATTTCTTCCGCACACGCAAAAGGAATGCATACAACAACGTTTGCAGAATTGCATCAATTAAGTTTTGGCGGAAGTATTATTGATAGCCCCGGCATAAAAGAATTAGGCCTTGTTGAAATGAAGAAAGAAGAAGTTGGCCATTATTTTCCGGAGATCCGCGATCGTATGAACGATTGTAAATTCAATAACTGTTTACATGTTAACGAACCAAAATGCGCAGTTATGAAAGCCGTTGAAGATGGTGAAATAAGCGAAGAACGTTACCATAGTTATTTAGGCATTTTAAACGGCGAAGAAATGGATTGGAAAGAATGGGAGATAAAGTAGTTTCTTGTTCCAGGTTTTTTGTTTCTAGTTCTGAGTGGTTAAAAACTCAATCAACTTCTTTACCGCCAACGCACGATGACTAATTGTATTTTTAGTTTCTGCGCTTAACTCTGCAAATGTACTTCTATAACCTTGCGGAATAAATAGTGGGTCATAGCCAAAACCGTTAGTGCCTCTTTTTTCATAAGAAATTGTTCCTTTTATTTCTCCATCAAAATAATGGATCTCTCCGTTTAAAATTAAAGTAATAACCGTTACAAATCTTGCTTTGCGGTCTGTAACCAGCATTAATTCTTCCATTAATTTTTTATTGTTATTCTCGTCGCTTTTTGGAAGGCCCGCGTAACGTGCGCTGTAAACTCCCGGCGCACTATTTAATGCGTTTACTTCCAGCCCACTATCATCAGCAAACACAGCAATGCTTTCATTTTTCTTTTTAAGAAAATCTAAAACGTATTGTGCTTTTAAAAAAGAGTTTTCTTTAATGGTTGCTCCGGGTTCGGGAATGTCTTCTGTTATTCCAATATCTTCTAGCCCTAACAATTCAAAATGCGAAGGCAATAAGGCTTTTATCTCTTTAATTTTATTTTTGTTTGCAGAAGCGAATATTAATTTCATTTAAGTCTAAATTTTTTGCCGCAGATTTCACTGATTAGCGCAGAAAAATAATCTGTATGATCTGCGAAATCTGCGGCTATATTTCACAGAAACTCGCAGCTACGCTGCAGAGTAGTTAGTTCACCTTGAGACCAATTACCAAAAGATCATCCACCTGTTCGTGTGGGCCCATCCAATTATTTATTTTATCAGCTACCAATGTTTTTTGTTGGTCACTTGGCAAAGTTGAAATATCCTGCAAGAACGATTTCATATTCTTTGCCATGAATTTTTTTCCATCCACTCCGCCAAACTGATCAGGAAAACCATCACTGGTCATGTATAAAGAATCATTAGTGTCTAAAATAACATCGTGCTGCTGGTATTCAAAATTATAATCGGTAAAACTGGCTACACTGGCCTTTGTTGGTTTTACCTCAACAAATTCTTTTGTGCCTGCTTTTATGATCCAGAGCGGACGGTGCGCACCCGCGTAAGTTACTTTTTTGTCTTTTATATTATATTTTATTAATGATACTTCCATACCATCTTTTGATTTTCCGTCCGACTCTACATTTTGTCTTAACACATTTTTAATGGCATTGTTCGCTAAAAACAAGATCTTTGCAGGGTCTGTATTTTGTAATGCAGCTTCGGTTAATTTATTAGAGCAGATCATACTCATAAACGCTCCCGGCACACCATGACCTGTACAATCGGCACAAGCAATTAAAAACTCGTTATCATTTATTTTATGGAACCAATAAAAATCGCCACTCACAATGTCTTTTGGCTGAAAGAAAACAAAACCATCATTATAGGTGCTGGCAATTTCTTTTAACGATGGTAAAACAGATTCCTGTATGCGTTGTGCGTAATTGATACTGTCAGTAATCTCTTTTTTCTGATCGGCCAATAAATGCACTTGTTCTTCAATTGTTGCAGTACGTGCCTTAACGGTTTCTTCCAGTTTTATGTTTTGAACTTTTAAACGTTTTGTATAAAGCCTTACAACTAAGTAAATAAATAAACAGAATAAAATAAAATAAAACGCATAAGCCCAATAGGTGCGATACCACGGTGCAAGGATCGTAAATGAAAAATTTATTTCTTTTATATCGTTTGAAAACGCGTTACGCGCTTTTAAATAAAAAGTGTATTCGCCTTCCTGCAAATTATCGTACTTAAATTCTTTTGAACGTTTCCAATCGCCATAACCTTCTTCTTTGCCTTTAAGGTAATAACTAAATTCTGTAAGGTTATTGTCCTCAAAACTTGTAAAGCCCGGAAAGATCTTTATATCATTCTTTGAATAGCTGATCTTATTTTCTATCACCTTACCGGCATCAAAAATATTTTGAATAACAGTATCTTTTTTTGCCTCTACACTACTAATAAATAATTTGTAATCGCGTTTAACCTCATTTAATTCATCGTGCAAAAGAAACAAGCCTTCATCGCAAGAAATAAATAATTGCTTATCTGTTGTATCATAGCTAATTAAATTTGCCTTAATATATTTTAAATGGTTTAAGCTACTATTGATCTTTACAAAACCGTTTTGTTGTTTTTTTAAATAAATACTTTGGTTTAAGTATTCGTTATTTGTTTGCGATTTTGCGGTTTGATTACAAACTATATCGCCGTTAAATTCTGCCGCTCTAAAGATCTGGCCGTCGTTGGTAAGATCCCAAAGCTGGGGGTCTTTAATACAAACGTATTTGTTCTGTGGTTTTTCCTGTAGAGAATAAATACCAACATCTGTACCGATCAATAATTTTTTCTCGTAACTAAAAACATAATTCTCCCTCAGATCCGGTAAACCATCTTTTATCTGTAACGAATCAAGCAGGTAAGAGTTCTTATAGTTTAAAAAATAAATTCCTTTATCACTTGTCCCAAAATAAATATTCTTGTTGTCATCACTGGCAAGACTCCTAACATCTGTATTAAGAATATAGCTTTTAATATAACTGGTATTTTCTCCTGAAATATTTAATACATCTACCCCATTATCATGCCCGCAATACAAAACGTTGGGCTGATAAGGATCGTTGAGCATGTAATAAATCGTGCCCCACTCGCTTTGATGCGCGAGTTGTATGGTTTTACCATTATATACATACAACCCGCTATTGGCTGAAAAGAATAATTTGTTCTTGTAATTTAAAATATACCAGGTTTGCTCGTTAAAATCATTCAGTTGTTTAAAAAGATAATCTTTTGAATCGAAATAAAATACACCTTTATCTGTGGCAATGTATAAAACGTTATTATAAACAGCAGACGATTGTACAACACCGTTGATACCATTCTTCCTGGTAAATTTTCTTAAAGGTGATTTGATCTCGATAAATGAAATGCCATAATTTAATGCCAGCCAAATGTTACCATTCACATCTTCGTAACCACCCTTAATATTTTCGTCATACACGCCGGTCTTACTATTTAACCTATTAATGATCTTAAGGTCTTTACCAATAATAAATGCGCCGGATTTATTTGAAGTAACTACAAAATTACCATTACTAAGCGGGAAACCGTTTACGATCTCAGCGTCAATTAATTCTTTGTTACATTCAGCCTCTGGTAGTTGTTTAAATTCTGTTAACTCTGGTGATGAGGAATTATAATTGGCTTTGAATAATCCCATACCCCTGAAACCAATTGCAAATTCACTCTCGTTAATTTTATACGTAAAATAAAATTTGCTTGCAGCTAATTCTTCTGTTTTAATTACCGGCTTTAAAACACCGTTACTAAGCACTAATAAATTATTATCAATGTCTTCTACAAAAATATGGTTGCCCATAATAAGTGGGCGGATGTGAAAACGACTAACAGGAAAAAAAGTTTTGAATTCGCCTTTTGCATATTCGATCAAAACTTCTTCAGATAAAAAATAAGTTTTATCGTTTAAAGCGTAAATAAATTTTATTGGTTGAGTAGGCTTAAAGCTTCCCGGAATATTGTTGCGATACGAAAAGAATTGATAAATACCTCTTTGATCCTGGTTAAAAAATCCGAAGTCGCCATTATCACAACCAATATAGATCTCATTATTTTTAGAAATTGAAATGGCTGTAACAGTGGGTTCGCTTTTATTTAGCTTTATTGTTTTCCAGTTATAACCATCGTAAATTAAAACGCCGGCGCTGTTAGCAGAAAAAATAAGGCCTTCTTTATTTTGAACGATACCAAAATTTATATTGCCGCCTTTGTATTCTTTTGGAAGATAGTTATTGATAAAAAACTCACCACCTTGTGATATTGCTTTAAACGAAAAAGCTAAGAGTAAGAAAAGTAAATATTTTTTCGGGCCGTTCAGTCAATTTTTATTGAACACTAAAAATAGCTAAAAAAACCTAGGTAACGAAAGGTAGGATGTTAAAGGATAATGAAATTATTTTCTGAGCTCAAAATTTTGTCCAAGATACACTTTACGCACCTGTTCATCATTGGCAAGATCCTCGGCACTACCACTTTTAATAACACTGCCGGAATAAAGTAAATAAGATCTGTCTGTAATATTTAATGTTTCGTGTACGTTGTGATCGGTAATTAAAATGCCAATATTTTTCTCTTTTAATTTACGTACAACATTCTGAATGTCTTCTACCGCTATTGGATCAACGCCTGCAAAAGGTTCATCCAGCAAAATAAATTTTGGGTCTGTTGCCAAAGCCCTTGCTATTTCCGTTCTGCGACGTTCGCCACCGCTTAACTGATCACCAAGGTTTTTACGTACATGGTGCAATGCAAATTCGTCCAATAAACTTTCTACTTTTAATTCCTGTTCTTTTTTGGTGAGCTTGGTCATTTCTAAAACAGCGCGTAAATTATCTTCGATGCTTAATTTACGAAACACAGAGGCTTCCTGCGGTAAATAACCAACGCCCAATTGCGCACGACGGTACATGGGTTCTTTTGTAATATCCAGATCATCTAAAAATATTTTGCCGCTGTTTGGTTTAACCATACCAACGATCATATAAAAGGAAGTTGTTTTACCCGCGCCGTTTGGTCCAAGCAGGCCAACGATCTCGCCTTGCTGCACCTGAACCGACACGTTATTTGCAACTGTTCTGCTCTTATATTTTTTTACCAGGTTTTCGCTACGTAAGATCATTCCTTTCAAAGGTAATCAGATTTTTTTAGAATTGGATTTTACTGAAATAATGCCGGGATTAAATAACAAATTTTGCATTTTACAACGCTAATTGGAAACCAAATTTAAATCCGAAATTATCTATTGCTCTTGGCAGTTGATAGTTCAAGCGCCAAAAGGCATCAATTCTAAACACTTTAAAAATATTTTCAATACCAATACTTGCTTCGGCGTATGGCCCTTTATTAAGTGCTGAAAGTGTGCTTGGAAATAAAAGCGGCACCCTGTTCTTATCATTTACGGTGCCCCAAACACCTTTAACAGTAGCTACTTCGCGCCATTTTAATTTACGAAGCAATGGCACTTTATTTAAAAACAATCCTTCAAAATGATGAAATAAAGCAGCTGACACGAATTGGTCACTGGCAAATTCATAATAATGCATCATATTAAAAGCCATATAATCATAAATGTAGGTTTGATTTCCGCCATGCAATTCCATTAACGGATACGGCACCACGCCCCAGATCTTTCCCCCTTCAATAATATAATCTGTGTATCCTAATATTGGTGTGATCCTGATTCTGTCACTAACATTCAAAACAAGTTTTTGATAATCATATTCTCCTTTAAACGCATTTTGTAATGACTTTGCGTAATTGATCTGAAACACTGGGTACCTTGTACCTATTGAGATCCGCTCGAATCCTTCACCAACATATTTTTCTTTCCACGCAAAACGAATATTGATCCTTGCCTCTGTATTATTGATGTATTCACGGTTTGCAATGCCGCCGTCGTTTTTTATATATTGGTAAGTATTGGTGCCCAATGGCGCAAACTTTCTACCAGCAAGGCTTGTACGGGTTATAAGACCAGGAAACCATTCGCGTTCATAATAACCTTCTACTTTATCTACACGCGTTAAATTAGTAAGTGGGCTAGAACGGAAGAGTGAAGCCAACACGTTATCCTGCGAAAAACCATTGGTACTCTGTCCTAAAATTTCATTATCACTGCGGTAGTTTACTCCTACAACCTGTCGTTTTGGAGTTTTTGAAAGAAAGCTTTTAAATCCTAAAGCGTATTTCCATTTTTCATCTAATAATCCATAAGCAACATAACCGTTTAATTCGTACCATTTACTAAAGAGCATACTGGTCCGTCCGCCAAATCTTAAACGTAAGCCCTCTACTTTATTATATGAAACCAAATTGGTGTAAGGCCCGATCTCAAAATTATTTACTTTTTTGTAGCCGGCCACAAATAAATAAAATACATCTACCCAGGTTTCATAAATCGGTAATGATTGTATGGTATCGATCATTTTAAAGATCTTGAGCTCGCGCTGTGTTAAGCTATCATGGCGGTGTTCGGCCCAATACTCATCTGATTTCCTGGTTGCACCCTCTTCAACAGTGATCTTATCAGCGAACTCATAAAATTTATCTTCTTTAGGTTGATTGAGTTTTATTTTTTTATAGGATGTTGTTTTTCTTCCGTAAAAACCAATAGCTTTTTTTGTTGGTGCAAAATCAATTACAAGACGATCTTTACTTAGCATCCATGTACTATCAACATAAGAAAATTCTTCAATAACGTTTACACTATTAATAAAATTAATATTCGCATCTTTCGGTAAGCTCATCTCTAAACGCTTTACACCCCAGGTAGTATCAGCTATCCAGATGTTGCCGGTAAAGCTTAATTCCTGAACGCGTTTTGGTTTAAAGCGAATATGATAAATGTATTGGTTGTTTTCAAAGGCACTATCTTCCAAATAATATTTGTAATAGAACAAACCGTTTTCGCTTATAGGACTTGGCAGTTGTTTATTAAACACTAAAATATTGTTATCGTAAATATTTATGTTTTGATACATATCACCCAAAACCTGTGATACACTTGCATTTTCGATACCAGTGATCTTACTGGCAATAACCACTTCTTTTTTATGTACCGGATTTTTTTTGTAATAGAGCTGGGAAAGATTTTCGATAATAAAAAAAGGAAGAGATGGTTTTTCGTTACTAAAAGTACTGTCAACATTATCAAAAACAAAGCTGATAGGTTTTAATATTTTTTTTTCACGCATTTCTTTTGGAATTCGGTTAAGATCGAACTCTAATTTATTATAGGCTTCGTATTCATAAGAATCTAAATTATTTTTATCGTTCTTTATTTTTTGCTTAACGCAGTTGCGGATAATTCTATGGGCCGGGTTATCGCCTGACTTTACAACAACTTCATCCAAAGACAAACCTCCAACACTTTCTAAAGGAAAATTTATAAACTGCTCAGTTAGATTTTTATTAATTGGTCTTGCCAGGCGTTTATAACCAACATATATAGCCACAACTGAATCGCCTAGCTGCGATGTTTTTATTGTATAATTACCGTCGAAATCGGCCTGCGAGCCAATGGAAGTTCCTTTGATAATTACCGGTACAAAGGGAAGTACCTCTTTATTATCGGCTGCAAAAACTTTACCGCGAATGGTATATTGCGCGTTTACGGCAAACGGAAATAGTATTAAAAAAAATAAGCTCCTCGAAAGAGTTCTCAATTTCATGAAGGGTTATAATTTACTTTTTTTCCTCTGGCTTCCGATCCTCTATAATTACCTGTGTAAAATCAAAATACCTGATTGGGTTTACATGAAAGTTTTTTAAACGTGTTTTTATTAATCTGCAATTGCTTTCGTACCATAAAGCAATAATTGGCGCATCATCCATTAAGATCTGTTCTGCCTTTAAAAAATAAACTGCTGCAGTGTCTCTATTTAAAGCTTCGCGACCCATTTTGTAATATTTATCGTATTCAGAATTTTTATACTTAATTGTGTTCGGATATGTCATTCTTGTCATATCTGCTGTAATAGGTTCACCATAAAAGATAGATAAGAACGACTCCGGACTTGGATAATCGGCCACCCAGCCATCTCTGAAAATATCGCCTTTGCCTTGTTGTTGTAATTCAAATTTTTCAGGATTTGGCAACGATTCGAAGGTAATATTTAAGTTAAGGTTGTTTTTTAGTTGTTTTTGGATCTCTGCAGCAACAGTGTTATTACGGGAGTTGCCAGAGTTTACGATCAATTGGATCTCTGCAAGGCCTTTACCATTAGGATACCCAGCCTCTGCCAGTAATTTTTTTGCCTTTTCAAGATCAAAATCATAGCCCTTAATTGTATAAGATTTATAGAATGTAAAAGTTGGAGGCACAATACCGTTAATAGCTGGTCCGTAGGCTTGCCCGTTTAATATCCTGTCAATTATCTTACTTCTGTCAATACCATAGTTAATGGCCTGTCTTAGCTTAAGATTATTGAATGGCGGGTGGTTTACGTTAAACACGTAATAAGATGTACCCATTTCAGGACGCTGATCAAGGATAAATGCTGGTGGGCTTCCTTTAAATGATTTGATGTTCTCTTCCACTACCTGTTTAAGCTGTGAACTAGGCACTGATCCTATAAAATCAACATTTCCGTTTTGAAACCTTTGCAGGGCAACTTCTGTAGATGAAACTATGTCTACAATAACAGAATCAACATATGGCAAGGATTTGCCTTCTTTATCTTTTGCGTAGTAATTGCCATTTTTATACATGGCATAATGTGTTTTTGTAGATGTTTTTTCATCAAGAATAAAAGGGCCAGCTCCTACAAAAGAATCTTCCTTTTTAACCTTATAAGCTTCTTCGCAAATAATTGCTGCTACAGGGTTTGCAAGGATCTCAAGAAAAATATTAGGAGAGTTTAAAAGTTCAATGGTAAAGGTAAGATCATCTACTATTTTAAATCCTTTTAAATCTGCTTTTTGACCTTTTGAACTGCCTTGATAGTACTCATTTGCACCAACGATACGATCCTTACAAACAGTTTCAAACTGAACATTTCCGGGCCTGTCGGTACATAAAAGCTCAAACGTGAACTTTACATCTTTACTCGTAATATCGTCGCTATTTTGAAATTTTAAGCCTTTTCTAAGATGAAAAGTAATGGTTTTTCCATCAGCGCTTACCTCCCATTTTTCGGCTAAACCCGGCGTGAGAGTAAGGTCTTTAGGGTTAATCCTTACCAAACCTTCATGAATTTGTGAAGCAATTAAACCTTCAACTACGTTGGTTATTCTATGTGGAAAAATGCTTACAGGCGTTATCACCTCTGCAATTCTTACAACCTTGTTCCCCCCCTTAAATTCGCCGGCTTCTGTGCCAGTGCCATCGCTTTTGCATGATCCTAAAAAGACCGCAAATGCCAGTGAAATAGAGCTAAATAGCGAAATTCTCATATTTTTCCAGTTTAATTAACAAATTTAATTAAATTACTTTAGATAAAAATGAAATAAAGTGTAAATTTCCCAAAAATATATTTTGTAATTCAAAAAATTGATTATAATATTGCAACGTTAAGAATTGAACTATTGTCGATGAAAAAAACTATACTTTATTTCCTCTTTTGTTTTACAGGCATAAATTTTGCTAGTGCTCAAGGTGGCGTAATAATTTTAGAAGGTAATTACCAGGGTAAGAATCTTTATGTACAAAATCCATTTGGAAGTGGAGGCGTTGGTTTTTGTGTAACAGAGGTGAAAGTTAACGGTAATATTACTACTG
>JBDSFC010000580.1:0-7571 GCA_039919745.1 Bacteroidia bacterium
GTTATTTCAATAGTATAATTACCCGGCACTAGTTCGCCATTGCCTTCGCAATAAGTTACTCCGGTTATTTCTACATTGGCATAATTAAGGGTTTCTTTTCCGGCATAATAACCACTGCTTTTATCAAAAGTAAACTTATAAGTATCGTCATAGCTCTTGGCCATTTCTTTACCATCCGGTGTCATAATGCGTATGTAAACAGTTTTTTCACCGGCTTTGGCAATTTTATTTTCACCAAGACTAAAAGTTACTTTTATCTTTTCAGTTTTACGGGCTTTAGTTGTTTCTATTTCTTTTTTACCACCTTTTTTAAATGCTACACCCTTAGCGCTTACATTAAAGCAGGTTAAAATACTTCCTTTAGCAATAGTGGTTTTAAGTTCTTCTTTTTCTTTAACCAAAGTATTTTGTTTTTCTTTTTCTACATCCAGTTGTTTTAAAACCGTTTTCTTTTCAGCTACAAGGCTTTGGTTTAACGTGTTTAAGGAATCTATGGTTCTAACATAACCCTGCATAATGCTGCGTAGTGTTTCTGCTTCTTTTCTTAATTTGGAAAGCATGTAAGCATCTCCTTTATGTTTTTCTGCTTCAACGATCAGTTCTTCAATACGGGCTTTTTTCTCATCAATATCTTTTTGCATCACTGCATCTTTCGCCACTAAGCCATCATAATCTTTTTGAAGCACCAAGAGATCAGATTTTACATTGTCGCGTTCAACAATAATAGTTTCAGTAACTATTTTTTGTTCAACCACTCTGTTCTTTTCTTTTGAAAGTAACCAGATAGTATAACCATTAGATCCCATTAAAAGAATAATGATCAACCACAGGATTAATCCTCTTTTTTTCTTAGAATTTTCTTTTTCTTCATTCATAAAGCAAAAATAACATACAAATAGTGTATTTTAGTGCTAATTGTATGACACTTATTAACGACTTCCTGTCATTAATTTACCCAAGGTACTGCGAGGCCTGTGTAAATAACCTTTTTAAGCATGAAACCTTTATTTGCAACCAGTGTAAAATAAATCTGCCTAAAAGCAATTATCACCAAAATAGTCAAAACGAATTAAGTCAAACCTTTGCAGGTAGGGTGCCTTTGGAAAACAGCCTGTGTTTTTATTTATTTGAAAAAAGCGGGAAGGTTCAAAAGTTGCTCCATGCTATAAAGTACCAGGATCAAAAAGAACTGGCACAGTTTATAGGTCAATTATATGCGAAAGACCTTACAAAAGAAAAAGCGCTAAATGATATAGATCTGATCATTCCAATTCCTCTGCATAAAAAGAAATTAAAAACCCGGGGTTATAATCAAAGTGAATGGTTTGCAAAAGGCCTGGCAACCGAGCTCGAGAAGCCTTTAAACATTACTTCTTTTGAACGTATCCAGGAAACAGATACACAAACAAAAAAGAAAAAATACCAGCGTTGGGAAAATGTGGAAGGGATCTTTAAATTAAACGACCCCGGTTTACTCGTAAATAAACATGTGTTATTGGTAGATGATGTTATTACCACAGGCGCTACTATTGAAGCTGCCTGGCTGGCACTCAAAGAAACAGAAGGAATACGAATTTCAGTAATTAGCATTGCCTTTGCGGCCAGGAAATGGTAAACGTAAAAGCATAATTTTATATATTAAACTTTAAGCACTGGTATCTTCTAAAAAATTAGTTTACTTTTAATAGGATAATGAAAACAGCCGTTTATTTTATACTCTTACAATTGCTGGCATTTTTTGTGGATGCACAGGAAGTATTTACTATTGCCGATAATAAAGTACCTCAACGCATTGGCAGTAAATTTATTTTCTTTGAAGACACAAGCGGCAAACTACTTTTTGAAGAAGTGCAAAAAAGTAATGCCTTTGTTTCAAAAAATGCTGAGATCCCTAATTTTAATATAACGGCTTCTGCCATTTGGGGCAAAGCAAAATTTACATGTGACCAAAATGCAGATTGGTATTTGTCTCTTGATCCCGCATCTTTCAATAACGTATTAGTATATCAAAAAACCACACATGGCAGCTGGCAGGTTTTGGAATTAGGCAATGCGTTGCCGGCGGATCAGCGCCCATTAAGAGTAAATCATTTTCTTTTTAAATTAAATGTTCATGCTTTTGATACAACAACAATTTTTTTAAAAGTAAGAGATTATTATCCTATTCAATTTGATCTTAAAACAGGAACGCTTGAAGCCTTTGTAAATCCATTTCACAACATTGATATTTACAATGGCATTTGTTATGGCATTATGATCATGATGCTGATCTATAATTTTTATTTATTTGTTACACAAAAAAGCAGGGTATACTTATACTATGTTTTGTATGTTTTTTTTAGCATGGTTTTTTCTGCTTACCTGGCAGGCTACGCGCTACATTTTCCAGGTTTTATTGGCGCTGCGTTGAGGTTTGCACCTATTATTCCACCGGCATGTTTTGGCATATTCGGCATGTTGTTTACTATCAATTTTTTTAAAGAGGCCTTGACGCCAAAATTTGTAAAATTTATTTACATATTTATGGTTGTGGCATTTCTTGATATTGTTTTAAGTGCTACAAAATATGTACATCTCGCAGAAAATATTATCCAGCCCCTTGGATTACTTTTAGGTATAATAAGTATTTCGGCTGCAATTATTGCGCTCAGAAAAAAACATAGTAGCGCTATTTTTTACCTCATTGGTTTTGGTGCGTATATGATCTCGTTATTTTATCTTATTTTTTCGGCGCAAGGTATTATTGCGGTAACTGATTTTACATGGTATTCACTGGTAACAGGTTCTGCCATTGAAAGTATTATGCTTTCATTTGCCCTTGGCGATAAATTAAAGATCTCGCAACGTGAAAAAGAAAAGGCACAGCAAGACACACTTATCCAGGCAAAAGAAAACGAAAGATTAGTAACAGAACAAAATGTTTTTTTAGAACAAAAAGTAAAAGAAAGAACTGCCGAACTTGCTGAAAAAAATAAAGATATTACTGATAGTATTAATTATGCCCGTAGAATTCAGTATGGGATCTTGCCATCAGAGGATGATCTTAAAAAATGTTTTGACAATTACTTTGTATTGTACCAGCCTAAGGATATTTTGAGTGGTGACTTTTATTGGAGCATTCACATGAATTCTAACGTAACACAAATGCAGTTAAGTATTATTGCAGCGGCTGATTGTACAGGTCATGGGGTGCCCGGTGCTTTTATGAGCATGCTGGGGCATACATTATTAAATCAAACCATAACAAACCCGAATGTAAAATCGCCAGGCGACGTGCTTGACTTTTTAAATGTAGAGCTCCCAAAAAACTTAAAATCGCACGAGCAGGATGTTACTATTCGAGATGGTATGGATATTGCACTTTGTGCTTTTGATTTTGCGAATAAAAAATTATTTTTTGCAGGGGCTAATAATCCGTGTTGGATAATAAGAGATGGTGTAATTATAGAATTAAAAGCAGACAAGCAACCTATTAGTGCAAGCACTGATATGGAAAAGTATAGTTTTACTAACCAGGAATTTGATCTGAAAAAAGATGATTGCATTTATTTATTTACAGATGGTTTTGCCGATCAGTTTGGCGGACCAAAAGGCAAAAAATTCAAATATAAAAAGTTGCAGGAAAATTTGATCACTCTTAACCATTTATCATTGGCGGAGCAAAAAAACAAACTTTCTACTATTTTCAAAGAATGGAAGGGTGACCTTGAACAAATAGATGACGTATTAATAATTGGAATAAAGATTTAATTTTTTAAAAAGAACAGATGTACTCATTTAAAAAAATAACTGTTTTTTTTAGTCAAGCTTGTGCATTATATATGCTGCTTCTAAATCCCTCCAATTTAGACTCGCAAACAAGAGAGACCGACTCGATAGTAAATGTTTTAAAAACAGCCAAAGAGGATACTGCAAAAGTAAATTCATTAGTTTTTCTCAGTAAAAAACTTCATAATATTGGGGAACTTGACGCTTCTTTTCAGTATGCCAAACAAGCACGGGACTTATCAATTAAGCTCGATTTTAAAAAAGGCGAAGCAAAAGCCTATAACCGTATAGGAAATATTTGTATGGATTATGGCGATATTCCCGCTGCATTAAAAAACCATGAAGCTGCTTTAAAACTTCGCAAAGAAATAAATGACGAGGCAGGCCTTGCCTCATCTTATAATGATATTGGTAATTCTTATTATACTGAAGGGGATTACTTGAAAGCCCTTGAAAACTTTTTTGCTTCTTTAAAGATCAAAGAAAAACTAAAAGACATAAAAGCACTTACGAGTGTATATAATAATATTGGCAATGTGTATTATGATCTTGGTAATTTTAAGGAAGCCATAAAATACCAGGCGCTATCTTTAAAACTTGCAATACAAGGTGGAAACCAAATGGGAATTGCTTCAGCACATAACAACCTTGGGATTGTTTATTATGGCCTTCATAATTACAATGAAGCCGTAAAACACAATATGGTAAGTTTAACTATTTGCAAAGAACTTGGCGATAAGTCGGGTATGGCAAGAGCTTATGCTAACCTTGCAATTAATTACGATGCTTTAAAATTATACGATGAATCGATAAAAAATTGTTTTAACTCTTTGGCACTGCACGAAGAAATAGGGGATGAACAAGGAAAGGAAATGGTTTATAATAATTTGTCAGTTGCTTATTTTAATTTAGATAAATATAAAGAAGCCGAAGAGTATGGTCTTAAGTCTCTTGAGCTTTCAGAAAAACTTGATGATCGTAAAGGGATAAAAGAATCTCACCAGGCGCTTTATCATTTATATAATGCACAGAAAAAATTCGAAAAAGCGTTATTTCACTATACCAGTTTTATTGCCACAAAAGATAGTTTGATAAATGAAGAGAATACCAAAAAAACTGTAAGACTTGAAATGAACTATATGTTTCAGAAAAAGGAAGTTGCTGATAGTCTTAGAACAGCGGATGAAAAAAAGATAGTTGCTATTCAATTAAAGCATGAAAAAACACAACGCTTTGCTTTGTATGGCGGTCTTGCGCTGGTTATACTCTTTGCGATTTTTATGGTTAGTCGTTTCAGGATCTCACAAAAACAAAAGAAAACAATTGAATTACAGAAAAAAGAAGTTGAACATCAAAAAGAGCTTGTGGATGAAAAACAAAAAGAAGTAATGGATTCTATTCATTATGCGCAAAGAATTCAAAAAGCATTACTAGCAAGCGATAATTTATTAAAACAAAATTTGCCTGAATATTTTGTGATCTATAAGCCAAAAGATATTGTAAGTGGTGATTTTTATTGGGCAACAAAAAATCATAATAAGTTTTACATGGTTACCGCTGATAGTACTGGCCATGGTGTACCGGGCGCTTTTATGAGCCTTTTGAATATTAGTTTTTTGAACGAAGCCATTACAGAAAAAGGTTTGCGTAAGCCAAATGAAATTCTTGACCATGCCCGCTTGCGTTTAATTGAAGCGCTTAAATTAGATGGAAGTGAAGAAGGTGGCAAAGATGGAATGGACTGTGTTTTGATCGCTTACGATCTGTATAATAAAAAACTGGATTATGCTTCGGCAAATAGTTCTTTTTTTATTATTAGAAATGGAACGTTGATGTTATTATCCGGCAACAAAATGCCTGTAGGCAAATCACCAAAAGATACAGAACCATTTAATTTAAAAAATATAGAATTGCAAAAAGGCGATATAATTTATACTATGACAGATGGTTTGCATGACCAGTTTGGTGGGCCAAAAGGCAAAAAATTTAAAAGCAAACAGTTGCAGGAACTAATCCTGGCTAATTGCCATTTGCCTTTGACTGAGCAAAAGAAAGCTATTGAAAATGCATTTGAAAACTGGAAAGGAAAATTAGAGCAGTTGGATGATGTTTGTTTAATAGGCGTTAAAATATAAAAAAGCAAACAATAAAATACAGGGAAAAAAATTGATGATGGTACAGATTTGGCTGATCAGGCACGGATAAAAGATCAGCGAGAATCCGTCAGATCGGCGTTATCTGCGTTCCATCGCCTGTTAGAAAATTATACATCCAAAAAACGCTCTTTATCTTCTTTTGGAAGGAGCTCACAATTTTGTACGCGTCCAAAAATTTTCATTCTGCGTTTTGCTATCAGATCATAAACCCAATTGCGAATAAATGGTGGGATCACAACAAAAACGATCATCAGTGGCCACAAGCCTTTCATATAAGGCATTAAGCGTAAAGCCGCGCAGGATTTAATATAAGCAGAATGATCGCGGATTAAAATAACACTATCAGTTTTTTCTTCAATTTCAAAATATGCTTTTAGATCTTTTCCCATTTGCGACCTCAATGGAGCAAAATGCATGGTTTTATTTTTTTCGTGATTTATAAAATAAAGTAAGCTCATGTTACAGAAACCGCATTCGCCATCAAACAATAAGATGGGTTGTTTTTTTAATATCTCATTAACATCTATCATGGACGTGTATAAATAAAGTAAGGATCAACACTTACCTCATAACGTTTTGGTAAAATGGTGAATGAAAGTAGATCAATAAAATTTACGAAACCATTGCGACCAAGACACTGACTTGTATGATGAGGAGCCGGCCCATTAGATTGAATATTACGTGAAGCAACGTACAAAAGATTTTTTGTGTCATCAACAGCAATGCCATGCGGCTGGTAACCTACTTTTAAATTACTAACAGAATAATTGCCGGCATTTATTTTTGAAATAAGCCCCATTGAACCCGGAAAAGTTATACTGTCATATGTACAACTTACAAAATAAGAATTGATAACAGATGAATAAACAATTTCCTGCGGATATACACCGGTGGAAATGGTTGCGGTTACTAAGCCGGTTGACATGTGAAATACACGCACCTCATTGGATTTTTGACATGTAATTAGCAAGTCATTATTGTTTGGAGATAATATCATGTAATGAGGATCTAACGAAGAAGAAAAATTTATTGCTCCGTTTTCTAAAGAATATTGTGTGGTGTTTGAAAAACCTGTATCTATTTTCGTAATAAAATTTCCTGTTTGTGACGCCACATAAAAGGCATCATCTGTTCCATTTAAAACTATACCGTGAGGATAATACTGTCCACCAATAAAATTTAATAATTTCATATTATCCAGGTCAACACCTGCAACACAACCACTGCTTGTCCAGGAAACACAATAAGCCCGCTTACTGTCTTTTGAGATCACAAAAGTATTCCAGTCTAAAGCATTAGTGGTGCCAGTGCCGGCTGCAGCGGGAGATAAAGGAATATCACCCACATAACTATCGTCGCTACAACGGTATTTTTGCATGATGTTATTATTGATAAAAACTACATACCAATATTTACCGTCAGGCGAAACCCTTAGCATATGTGGTGTATCGTTAGTTGATTTATTTCCAACGCTAATATAACGGATTGGTAGTTGCGTTTGGCTATCAAAAACAGTTACTACATCACAGCCCTGGTTAACAACGTATATTTTTTTACGAGAAGGATCATCAGCCCACATTACTTTACCGGTAATATCAGGCGCGCCATTATCTATCCAGTCTTTAATTTTTTTTACATCATCAAACG
>JBDSFC010000622.1:0-3652 GCA_039919745.1 Bacteroidia bacterium
CGTATGCGGGTAAAAATATAAATGCCGGATCTGTAGAAGACTCTCTAAATTATTGGGTAGATAAAATAACAAAAGGCGATACAAGTTACAATGCTAAATACAGACGCGGTTTGGCTTTAGCACCTGCATACGTATTTGATAAAAAGTATATCCCGGTTATTGCAGAAAGGTTAACTCAAAGTAATTCGCAATTAAATGGCTTAATTTGGTCAGATATGATAAAAATGAATTTCGATTGCTTTTCAAAATTGATTAATTTTCAAAAAAGAGTGTTGATAATACAAGGAAAACAAGATATAATAGAAGAAAAAACGGCTTTTAGAGCTCACGAAGCCTTTAAAAACTCAAAAATTGTTCTGCTTGATAACTGTAAACATTACGGTTGGCTTGACTCAGAGACAATTTATTTGAAAGAGGTAGAAACTCTTATTACACAAAAATAAGTTGAAAAATCCCCCGTAATGGGGTATAAACTCTTACTTATTTTTTTGTATCTTTAATCTTGAAAAATACCTGATCGTAATTAGATTTTTCATGTGTTCTGAAACCGCAATCAATGCTGCAAAGTGATTGCGGTTTTTTCTTTTAAAATCCCCCTAAAAGAGTGATAGAGAATGTGTTTTGAATTAATAACTTTGATATACAAAATCTCACATTTATGAAAACAGTTAACGTATTATTGGTTCTGTTATTTGGCACATTTAATTATGTTCACGCTTCGGATACATTTAAAAATGATACGCCAAAAAAAACTTATCGTGCCACAAACACAAGAGTAACTGACATTATACATACTAAGCTTGAAGTTAAGTTTGATTGGAACAAATCGCAGGTAATAGGTACTGCATACATTACTGCAAAACCTTATTTTAATGCAACAGGTAAAATAGATCTTAATGCCCGCGGTATGAATATTCAATCAGTTGAAGTATTTGATCTAAGCGCCGGAAAAAGTCAAAAAACAATAAATACAAAACCTGTTGAAGGTGTAAGTGGGTCTATCAAACTAGCTTCCACTTATAAATACGAGAACGATACACTAAAAATTGATCTTGGTCGCCAATTTACTGCCAATGAAAAATACATGGTTAAAGTAAATTACGTTGCTAAACCTGATGAATTGGCTGAAGGTGGAAGTGCCGCAATTACTGAAGATAAAGGCATGTACTTTATTAATCCAAAAGGTGAAGACAAAACTAAAATGCCGCAAATATGGACACAAGGAGAAACAATGGGCAACTCAGCATGGTTTCCAACAATTGACAGTCCGAACGAAAAAATGACCAACGAAATTTTTATGACCGTTGATAATAAATACACAACACTTTCTAACGGCCTTTTAACTGACAGCAAAAAAAACACAGACGGTACAAGAACAGATCATTGGAAAATGGATATCCCCCACTCGCCTTATCTGGTAATGCTTTCAGTTGGTGATTTTAAAAAAGTAACCGATACTCCATGGAATGGAAAAGAAGTAAGCTATTATGTTGAAAAAGAATATAAGCCATACGCAAAGAGCATTTTCGGAAATACAAAAGAGATGATAGAATTTTATTCTAATGTATTAGGTACACCCTACCCGTGGCAAAAGTATTCTCAAATTGTTGTGCGTGACTTTGTGAGCGGCGCAATGGAAAATACAACAGCAACTTTACATGGTGATTTTATGGTTTATCAAACTGATCGCGAAATGATAGATAGCAAAAAAGGCGAAGATGTTATTTCGCATGAATTGTTTCATCAGTGGTTTGGAGATCTTGTAACAGCAGAAAGCTGGAGCAATTTACCGTTAAACGAAAGCTTTGCAACCTATGGCGAATATTTATGGGAAGAACATAAATATGGAAGAGATGCTGCGGATGCGCACAGCTACAAATCAAAAATGGGTTATTTCTCACAGGCAAATAACCAGGTAGACATGATCCGCTTTGATTACGATAACAAAGAGGACATGTTTGATGCTTATAGTTATAACAAAGGTGGACAGATCTTACACATGTTGCGTAAATATGTTGGTGATAATGCTTTTTTTGCATCGTTAAAACTATATCTTGAAAAAAATAAATTCAAGAATGCAGAAATTCATGATCTGCGATTAGCATTTGAAGAAGTTACCGGCGAAGATCTTAACTGGTTCTTTAATCAATGGTTTCTTGCCAAAGGCCATCCAACACTTAATTTTCAAAACACCTATGATGCTGCCAGCAAAACATTAAAAATTATTGCCAGCCAGGATCATGATATAAAAGAAACTCCTTTATATACTTTGCCGCTGGATGTAGATATTTATTTTAACGGAATAAAAGAAAGACACAGAATTGTAATAACAGAAAAAAATCAGGAGTTTAAATTTATTGTCGCAGCAGAGCCTGACCTTATTAATTTTGATGGAGAAAAACAATTATTATGCAATATGGTCTTTAACAGATCTGTAAAAGGTTTTATTTTTGAATATGAACAAGCTCCATTATACGCAGACAGGCTTGAAGCTTTAAACAATTTAAAAGACAAATTAAAAGAGCCGGAAGTACTTGCTTTATTTTTAAAAGCAGCGGAAAACGATAAATGGTTTGAACTTAGAAATTATGCCATTTTTGCTTTGGAAACGGTTGCAAAAGAAAAAGAGAGCGAATTAAAACCATTAATGATCAAAATTGCAACCAGCGATAAAAACACAAACGTAAGAGCCGTTGCAGTAAGATTTTTGGGTGACAATTATACAGGGGCAGAATTAAAAACACTTTACGAAAAATCACTAACCGAACAATCTTACGCCATTATTTCGGCAGCTTTAAAATCAATAACAAAAGCAGACCCATCAATAGCATTGCAAAAAGCAAAACAATTTGAGAACGAAAAAAATAAAGATGTCTTATTAACTGTTGCATACATTTATTCTGATCTTGGATCAGATGATAATGCGGCTTTCTTTACAAATTCAGCAGTAAATTTTACCAGTTATTCTTTGTTTGAATTTATGGATATCTATGCAAGATTCTTAAAGCGTTGCAACAAAATTGCCACATTCGAAAAAGCCGCAAAAGAATTGGTTGAATTCTCAAAACAAAGCACTAAATATGTAAACAATTATGCTAAAAAAGCTTTTAATGATGGTATCCTTACTACTTTAGAATCTAAGCGAGAAGCTTTAATCAAAGAAAAGGCATCGCCGGAAGCCATAAAAGAAATTGAAACTGCAAAAAATAAGCTGGAAGAATTGTTTAAATCCATTTCTACTTCTTAAATTAGATTTTTACTTTTATTTACATTCATGGCCAGGCGTTTTCTTACATATCTTATTTTATTTTTTTCTTTAAACGCTTTTTGTCAAAAGTATAATTTCGTAAACTGGACGGTTGAGGACGGCTTAATTCAATCGCAGGCAAGTTATATTTGCCAGGATAAATACAGGCAACTTTGGATAGCTACAGAAGGCGGCATCAGTAAATTTGACGGCAGGAAGTTTACCGGGTACGCTGCCCAAGAAGGTCTTATTGCTAATAAAGTAACCGTTGTCATGTGCTCAAATGACGGTAACATATGGGCCGGAACAAATTATGGTATTTCGGTATTTAATGGTAGAACATTCAGATCTGTTAAACTTACAAATGCAACTTTTAATAATATAACAGCGCTTGAGCAAACACCT
>JBDSFC010000014.1:0-4932 GCA_039919745.1 Bacteroidia bacterium
TTTTAAAATCTAATGCAAATGGTACAGGTACTATTTGGGGCACTCCGGAATTATATGAGTCAACTAATGGCGGCAGCACATGGGTGCAAAATACATCCATAGTGGTTGCTTCAACCAGTTATGATTATATAAGCGAAGCCAGTAATGGAAAATTGTATATAGCAAGTTCGTTCGGAACAGGCCAAACAAATCTATCATCATCTGTAGATTATAATACATTTAATAATACACTTAATCTACCTCCAAACAATGGAGGGCATAGTTTTGGTTTAGCTATCAATAGTGCAAATGATGTTTTTCATGGCACAGAGATAAATGGTATTATGCGTTCTACAAGTAATGGTGCGCCTGGTACATTTTCATCAATAACAACAGGCGTAACATATACCGCAAGTACACCCAGTCCGCTTGGTAATGTTGGTGTTTTTGTTGACCCATATTCTCAATATGTATTTGGTACGGGAACGAATGGCACTACTACCGGAATTCGATATTATGGTTCTACCAATACAAATAATGGAACTAATATGTTCCCTTTCGTTAATTTTCCACCTACATGGACATCCGTTGCGGATGTTGCATTCTCAAACACGGGTAAAATGTTTACGCTTATTCAATCCAGTCAATTTAACCAGGTAGGGTTTTATGAAACACAAGCACCCTTTACTACAAATTCTGCATTTATAAAAGCGATCAGCACTGGAACATTGTCTTATTATTTTACGTCGTTATATATTGATAAATGCGGTTATTTATATGGCCTATCCCCAAACGGAGGAATCTCAATTTCTAACGGACATGTAAATACTCCGGCACAATCTGTATTATCCCTTCCAGCTAACAATGCAACAGGTGTTTCTTTAACACCGTCACTAATATGGAACACGTTATGCATTGCAGATAGTTTTAAGATACAGGTATCATCAGTTTCTAATTTTTCAAATACACTCATTAATCAGGCAAATATTATTGCGAATAATTATTCGGTTCCAATATCTATTTTAAATCCAAATACAACCTACTACTGGCGTGTATATGGTGCAAATAATCTTGGGGTTGGAGCTTGGTCTAATACGTTTAATTTTACTACAGGAACACTGACAGGCCTTTCTAAAAATACAGCACAAGCATTTATATCTGTTTATCCAAATCCTACTAATGAAGTAATAACTGTAACATTTAATATACAAAGCACAGATCGAACAATTGAAATATCAGATATGACTGGAAGAATTGTAGATAGAATTGAATGCAAAGAACAATCCAAAATGATCTCATTAAAAAATTTAACCAACGGTATATATTTCATAAAATGTGAAAATGATATTCAGAAATTAATTAAAAATTAATTGATCTTTATTAGAGTTTCAGGATATCTTCCACTAATAACTTTACTTCATCCAGCGTATTGTTTTTTCCAAATGAAAATCGGAATGAATTTTTTATTTCTTCATCTGACAAACCCATTGTTTTTAAAACATGCGAAGGTTCCGGATTAGCCGATGCACAAGCCGAACCGCTGGAGAATGCAAATTTATTTGCAAGAGAAATTATTTTTTTACTTTGAGGAAAAGTAAGATTACTTGTATTATATAAACGATACTTAGTACTACCATTAATTTGTAAACCTTCTATATCCAACAATTGGTGTTCAAAATAATTCTTCAATTTAGAAACCTGCGTGCCTATTTCCCAAAAATTTTGTTCAAAGATCTCAGCAGCTTTTCCGAAGCCTGCAATTAACGGCACATTCAATGTACCTGAGCGTTTACCATTTTGATGACCACCACCATTTACTTGTTCAATTAAATTTACACGTGGGTCTTTTCGCCTTACATACAAAGCGCCAATACCTTTTGGCCCATACATCTTATGCGCGCTAAATGCCATACAATGAACACCAAGTTCAGTTATGTCGCAACGCTCTTTGCCAACAAATTGCGTAGCGTCACTAAAAAATAAAATATTTTTTTCATTGCATATTGCAGCAATTCTCTCAAGTGGTTGAATAACGCCCGTTTCGTTATTAGCCGCCATTATACTCACTAAAATTGTTGTTGCTTTTATAGTCGATCTCAATTCTTCAAGATCGATCAACCCTTCCTTATCAACATTTAAGTATGTGATCTCAGCGCCTTTATTCTCTAATGCAATACATGTATCCAAAACAGCTTTGTGTTCTGTTTTACAAGTAATAATATGATTGCCTTTGGAGGCGTATGCTTCAAAGATCCCTTTTAAGGCAAGGTTAACAGATTCAGTGGCACCTGAGGTGAAAATAATTTCAGATGCTTCGCAATTTATTAAACTGGCAATTTGTTGGGTTGCTTTTTCAACTGTAGCCTGGGCTACCCATCCAAAGGCGTGCATCTTACTGGCAGAGTTGCCATAGTTTTCATTAAAGAATGGAACAATTGTTTCAATAACTTCTTTATCCACTTTTGTAGTAGCATTATTATCAAAATAAATTAAATTGTTTATCATCTTCAATAAATTATCTTTGCATGCGTGTTTAAAGGTATAAATAAACATTATTTTCTGCTTCATATAATTGTATTTATTTGGGGTTTTTCTCCTGTTCTGGGACGATTTATCAATACTGATGCCTATCAATTGGTGTGGTTTCGTATTTTAATAACAGTTGGGGTGATGTTCGTGTATCTAAAAATTACAAAACATGAACTAAAGATCTCTTCCCGTCATTTTTGGAAATTAAGTGGAATAGGTATTATTATTATGATCCATTGGCTAATGTTTTACGGTGCCATTAAAGCGTCTAACATAAGTGTAACCATGGTTGCTTTTAGTACCGGTACATTGTTTAGTTCCATCATTGAACCTATTTTATACAAACGCAGGATCAGACTGTATGAAGTAATTATAGGGCTTATTATAATGGGTGCCATTGCTCTTATTTTTTCGATCGAAACACAATACTGGCTTGGCATATTGTTGGGTATTGGCGCAGCCTTTACTTCTTCATTATTTGGCGTTTTTAATGGTATTATGGCGCATAAATTAAGGCCGGGGATTATTAGTTTTTACGAGCTAAGTGCCGCACTTGTTGGCTTAACGTTGTTTTTAGGGATCAATGGAAATTTTCAAAGCAGTTTTTTTTTATTGGATAATTCTTCTATTGTTGGCCTTTTATTGTTAAGCCTGGTATGTACAGTTTTCCCTTTCATTGCTTCCGTTGATCTTTCAAAATACATTAGTCCTTATACGATCGTACTTACAGTTAACCTTGAAACGGTTTATGGTATAATCTGGGCAATATTATTTTATAATGAAAATAAAGAAGTAAAACCTACGTTCTATGTTGGTGTATTGATCATTTTATTGGCGATCTTTTTAAATTCTTATTTAAAAAAATTAAATGATAAAAAGTTGGTTGGGAATTAATATATTTAAATAAACTCTCAGGGTGCAATTAAAAAAGATCCTCATAATCCGTTTTAGTTCTATTGGTGATATTGTTTTAACAACACCGGTAATTCGTTGTGCCAAAGCACAGTTAAAAGGCACGGAAATTCATTTTGTTACCAAAGAAGTTTTTAAAAGCATTTTAATTCATAACCCAAACATTGATAAGCTGCATACTTTTAAAGAAGATGTTTCTGAAATATACGACCAGTTAAAAACTGAGAACTTTGATGTTGTAATAGATCTTCATAAAAACCTTCGAAGCTTAAGATTAAAACAAAAGTTGGGTACAAAAAACTACTCCTTCAATAAAATAAACATTCAAAAATTTTTAGCTGTAAATTTTAAGCAGCTCAAACAATTGCCAAATAAACATATTGTTGAACGTTACTTCGAAACTATTGCCCCACTTGGTGTTATAAACGATGGAAAAGGCCTGGATCATTTTATTCACGAAAATGATAGGGTAGAGATTACTTCATTACTTGTTGGCAAGGAAAAAAATAAGTTTGTAGCTCTTGTAGTTGGCGGATCCTACTACACAAAAAAAATTCCACTCAACAAATTGATCCAGATCTGTGAAAACGTAAAATTGCCGGTAATACTTTTGGGTGGGAAGGAAGATAAACTAATTGCAGATGAATTGCAGAAAAATTTTCCCGGTATAATTAATACCTGTGGTCAATATACCATCAATCAAAGCGCTTCTATCATTCAACAGGCAGAATGGGTAATTACATCTGATACAGGTTTAATGCACATAGCTTCAGCATACAATAAAAAAATAATTTCAGTTTGGGGCAATACTATTCCTGAATTTGGTATGGCGCCTTATTTACCTGGCCCGGAAAATAAAATTGTTGAAGTAAGTAACTTAAGTTGCAGGCCTTGCTCTAAACTTGGTTTTAAAAAATGTCCAAAAGATCATTTTAAGTGTATGAATAACATTGATATTTCTTTTACGAAGGAAATAAAATAAAAAAGGCCGGGAAAATTTTCCGGCCTTTTTAAATGATAAGTTAAAATCTTATTCAAGAATTAATTTCTTCCTTACTTTATCTTTTCCAATTTCTACTTCTATTAAATAAACACCTCTCGCAATTTCATTTAAATTAATCACCGCGCTGTTTTGAACGTCTTTATCACTTGCAATCAATTGTCCGAGATTATTGTATATCGCATAATTGAAAAGCGCGCCTTGGTATTCAATGGTAACATTGTTTTTGGCTGGATTTGGGTAAACCAATAAAGCCATGTTGTTTACGATCGCACTTTGAATTCCTGTATTAAAGCTTACGCAAGTTGCGCTTGAAACAGAACAACCATTTGCATCTGAAACAACTACCGTATAACAACCCGGTACTAAATTAGATGCTGTTGGAGCATTTCCACCACTTGGAGTCCATGTATAAGTGTATGGTCCAACACCGCCTACAACATTCATGTTAGCGATACCATTAGCGCAAGCACCACATGAAGCATTTGTAACAGTAACATTACTTAAAAGGT
>JBDSFC010000052.1:0-5197 GCA_039919745.1 Bacteroidia bacterium
CAAAGAATAGCATAGAGTTTTCTTCGGCATGCCGAAGAAAACTCTATGCTATTCTTTGATCCTTTTACTTTAAGAAAAACTATGTGTCTATGTGGTTAATTTAAAGTCGAATTAAAATCCACCTACAAAGCCCACCTGGAATATTAACGGGCTTGGGCCATAAATGGATAAACGGCTAGGGGAAACATTTATCATCAAAGAAGTTACTAATGCAGCCCGTTTACCCAACGACTGCCTGTATCCCCCACCAACCATAGTGTAATCTACCCAAACCTTTTTTTCGGGGTCATTGTAATTATAAACATCCGGTTGCAATAAATGATCGAATTGTCCTTGTGCGAAAAAACTCTCATTGAAAAAAAATCTTGCGTATGAATGTCCGCCATAAATTGTCTGTGAGATCCGACCATAACCATTGTAATTAATACTCACGTAACTATAAATAAAACCAACAGCAACATTTAATTTGTCAATGGGTTTATAACCAATTGTAGGTGCTAAATAAACATTAGTATAGGTTCCAAATATTGCCTGAAAATCGCTGCCATAAGTTACTTTTTTCAACCAATCCTTGTCTTTTGGCTTTTCGTGTCTGTAAACACTGTCTTTGGTTTTGGTACCATAGTATACACTATCTGTTTGTGCATTAAAAGCCAAACAAAAAAATAACAAAAAAACTACAGCCAAAATTCTTTTTTTCATGCAATTATAAAGTATCTTCGTATTACAAATTTACAAAATATGATCGTATTAATTACGGGAGCATCAAAAGGAATTGGGTTTGAAATGGTAAAACAGCTCTCGGAAGACCAAAACACGCTTGTAATAGCCGTATCCCGCAATTTAGAGCCTTTGACAAAATTTGTTAATCAAAAAAATACACATACTGTTTTACCTGTAAAGGCAGACATTACCAAGGCTACTGATCAAAAAAAGATCGTTAAGACATTAAAAACATTAGGATTAAAAATTGATATTCTTATCAATAATGCCGGCGAAATAGTTAACAAACCTTTTGAGAAAATTACTGCTAAAGAACTTCAGTCGGTTTACACAACTAATGTTTTTGGACCATTTACGCTTATTCAAACTTTACTGCCTTTCTTTAATAAAAAAAACAAAACGCATATTGTAAATATCAGTAGCATGGGTGGTTTCCAGGGCAGTTCAAAATTTCCAGGCTTAAGCGCTTATTCAAGCAGCAAATCGGCTTTAAGCGGTTTAACAGAATGCCTTGCCGAAGAATTAAAACCAAAGAACATCTCGGTAAATTGTCTTGCTATTGGCGCAGTACAAACAGAAATGTTAGCTAAAGCTTTTCCCGGTTATAAAGCGCCGTTAAAAGCCAATGAAATGGCAAAATTTATTTGCAATTTTGCATTAACCGGTCACTCTTATTTTAATGGAAAAATTATCCCTGTTTCATCAACCACGCCATGATCATGAATAGATTATTTTTAATTATTTGTTTTTGTTTTTCACTTTTTTGCCAGGCGCAAAGAATTAAACTTGAAATAGAATTTAGATATGGCCAACCCGATTGCAGCGGAAAATGTAAAACTGATGCACAGATCCAAAACTCAAAAATAGATAAGCCTTTGGCAAACCAAAAATTTTATATTTATCAAAGCGGCAGATGTGTGGATAGTATTAAAACCAACGATAGTGGTCTTGTAATGATAAAATATCCTCCTGGAAGATATTATTTATATGAGCACTGGAAACACCATAAAAAAACCCCAGATGGTTCTCCGGCTTCTGATTTTTTTCCGGATTGTTTGGCAAAAGAATGGGTAAAGCCTAATTATTATTTGACTATTGAAATGGATGGCACTTATAAAATGGATTATCTTGAGATAAGTGCCAGTAGATGTTCTTTTCAATATCCTTGTTTAAAAGTGAGGCATTTGCCATCCTTAATTAAAAAATAAATGAAAAAATATTTTTTGATCTTTTTATCATTTCTATTCTTAAACTCTTATTCACAAACAATTACTCAAACCATAAAAGGTGTTGTAGTTGATAAACAAAGTCAAAGCCCTATTCCGGGGGCCATTGTCCAGGTCTTAAATTCAACGCCATTACTTGGCACCAGCACAAACGAAAAAGGAGAGTTTAAAATCCAGAATGTTCCAATTGGTCGCTGGCAAATAAAATTTCAGGTAATAAGCTACAAAGAAAAATACATTACTGTTGTTTTAAATGCGGGTAAGGAATCTGTATCTAATATTGAGTTGGAAGAAAGTGTAGTACAAGGACAGGAAGTAATAGTTATTGTTGAACAGGATAAAACAAAAACCAATAATAAAATGAGCACGGTTAGCTCACGCTTATTTAGTGCCGAAGAAGCCGCACGTTATGCCGGAAGCAGAAATGATCCGGCACGCATGGCCGCTAATTTTGCAGGGGTGAGCGGCGCAAACGATTCAAGAAACGATATTATCATTCGTGGTAATTCGCCAATTGGCATTTTGTGGCGATTGAATGGCTTGGATATTCCTAACCCTAACCACTTTGGTAACTCGGGCTCAACCGGTGGCCCAATAAGCATTTTAAATAATAATACACTTGATAATTCTGATTTTATGAGCGGCGCTTTTGCTGCAGATTATGGCAATGCTACCTCCGGCGTATTTGATCTAAGAATGCGAAAAGGCAATAATGAAAAAAAAGAATTTTTAGTTCAATTGGGCTTTAACGGTTTCGAGCTTGGTGCAGAAGGGCCATTTAATAAAAAGAAAAATTCCTCCTTTCTTTTTAATTACCGTTATTCGACATTAGCTGTTTTTAAAGCATTGAATATTGATTTTGGTACCGGTGCAGCCATACCACAATACCAGGACGTAACTTTTAAAACAGATCTTAATACAGAAAAATTTGGTAAGTTTTCTGTTTGGGGAGTGGGTGGCGTAAGTTACATTGCATTATTGGATAGCGATAAAAAGCCGGGTCAAGATCTTTTTGGTTATAGTGCACGCGATACCTACTTCCGATCAAATGTAGGTGCAGCAGGTGTTTCCCATACTTATCTTTTTAAAAATAATGCTTATATAAAAACAAATATTGGTGTTAGTGGTCAATACAATAATATTATTGCTGATAGAATTGACACTGCTTTTCATACGCCAAAAAATTTAAAACCCGAATACAGGCAAACTACACAAACCATTCGTTACTCATTTAACACTACCTATAATAAAAAATTTAATTCGCGTGATTTTGTGAATACAGGTGTTTATTCTGAACTGTACAACACGCTTTTTGTTGATAGCACTGATAATTTATTTGGCAATAATACATTTATTACTTTGCGTGATTACAAAGGCACTACTGCATTAGTGCGCGGTTTTGTACAATGGCAACACAAATTCACCGATAATTTTTTAATTAACCTTGGTGTAAGTGATCAGTTCTTTTTATTAAATAATTCAAACGCAATTGAGCCCCGTGTTGGCTTAAAATATTCTTTAAACAGTAAACAATCCATTAGTTTAGGGGGAGGATTACACAGCCAGCTGCAACCCATTTATATTTATTTTGCAACCGATTCATTAGATGGTAAACGCGTAGAAACTAACCGCAGCCTTGATTTTACAAGAGCTGCGCATGGTGTAATTGCTTATGATAATAGTTTTGCAACTAATTTTCGTTTAAAGGTTGAAGCCTATTACCAATACATTTATAATGCACCTGTACAAAATTATCCAAGTTATTTTTCTGCTTTAAACCTAGGCGCAGATTTTAATAGTCCCAATGTAAATAATTTAGTGAGTAAAGGTACAGGCACAAATTATGGCTTGGAAATTACTTTGGAAAAATTTTATAGTAAAGGCTATTATATTTTATTCACAAGTAGTTTATTTGAGAGTAAATATAGGGGTAGCGATAACATACTTCGTAACACAGCTTTTAATGGTAATTATGTTTTTAATTTATTAGGTGGAAAAGAATTTAAGATCAGTCAAAAACATGTTTTAAGTTTAGATGTACGGGGAACTTATGCGGGTGGAAAACGTTACACACCTATTGATCTTGCTGCAAGTATTGCGCTTGGCGATGAAGTAAGGGACGGAACCCATGCTTACGAATTTAAATACCCTGATTATTTTAGAATAGATGTAAAACCCGGTTACCGTTATAATTCGAAAAAATTTACACATGAATTTACAATTGATATTCAAAATATAACGCGTAATGCCAACGTGTTTCAACAATCGTATGATATAAAGAATCACACCATTAAAACAGATTATCAATTGCGGTTTTTTGTTATCCCGCAATACCGGTTACTTTTTTAACAAAAAAACCACGCCTTATAAAGCGTGGTTTAAATATAGTTACGATCCTTGAACTTCTTGACTATAGATAGTGAACCTCATTAATTGCCTCTTCGGCAATTAATCTTTTATGATCTTTATTGTTTGTGAATTTCCTTCTTTAGAAGTAGCTTTTAAAGAATAAACACCATCAGCCAATGCGGCAATATTTAATTTACATTCTGTTTTATCTTTTGTAAAAGCCGCGTTCTGTTTTAAAACAGATCTTCCTGAAATATCAAACAATTCAATATTAATATCAATGTTTTTAACTGTATTTATTTTTAAAGTTATTTTATCACTTGCAGGATTTGGAAATACATTAAAACTTGCATCACTTCCTTTTAGTTCAATAACTCCAACACAGCTAATAATTGATATAGCTACAGTATTTGTTGAGATACAACCATTGTTTGATCCGGTAACAGTATACGTATAATCAACACCAAATGAATAAGTGGCTGACGCGTTATTTCCCCCGCCATTGGTCCATGTATAAGTAAGTGCCCCTGATGCAGTAATTGTTACAGGATCCTGATCACAAACTGTAACAGAGTTACTTGAAAGTGTAATGGTTGGTGTAGTTGAAACTAAAATAGTTTGCGTGCTAACCGGGCCTGAACCAAAACTATTTCCTGAGATCATTGAAACTGTATAGGTTCCGGGATTTGCAAAGTTAACCGTTGGGTTTTGTGTACTTAAAGTATTAAAGGTTACACCTGTATTTGGTGTAACGCTCCAGCTCCAGCTTGTTGGCGTATTGCTTGAATTATCATTAAGCACATTGCTCACTCCCGCGCACAAACTTCCATAATATGAAAAATTTGGAACCGGCGCAGCAGTTGTTTGAATAACATCTGCTTCAAAAACTCCTCTGCCAT
>JBDSFC010000064.1:0-2862 GCA_039919745.1 Bacteroidia bacterium
TTAAAAATTCATTTATAACAGTAGGTTATATTTACGTATGGGCGCAGAACACACCTAATCAATTTGAAACAAACACCCCTGCATATGATCTTGTTAATACAAGTATTGGAACAGAACTAAAAGGTAAAAAAACAAACTTTATAATTTCCCTTGCCGGCAATAATCTTTTAAATAGAGCCTATTGCGATCACCTTTCGCGTTTTAAATATTTTGGTATTTATAATATCGGAAGATCAATTTCTTTAAACCTTAAATTTCAATTTAACTAATAAAACCATGAAAAATCTAAAACTCATCGCGCTGATAGCATTGACGGTCGTTATGATATCAGCCTCTTGCAAAAAGAAAAAAGAAGCAGATCCACACGTACCACCGGATGTTGTTTTTAAAACGGGTTCTGGTTATACCACTGCTGATAGAACTATAAATAAAAAAGACACAATTACAGTTGGTATTACTGCTACAAAAACCGAAGATGATCTGAAATCATATAATGTTTCTTATGCTTATGATGGTAATGCAACCAGCACTACTTTTTTTAATTATGTGTTGAATGCAAACGAGGCAAATAGTTACTCAAATGATATTAAGATCATTGCGAGAAACCAAACCGGTACCGAAAAATGGATCTTTAGTATTGTTGACAGGGATGGCAATCTTACTCAAAAAACCATTGTATTAACAGTTCAGTAAAGCGTATAGTATAGTTTTTAAGAGAATTATTAAAGAGTGCAAATAAATATTAAATATTTGCGTTATATTTAATATTCAAACCAAAACTATGCTTTCTGAAACCGAACAAAAACAGGAGTCGATCCAGGTCATAAAATTTATTCAACAGCATAAAAAGCAATTGATACTTTATCCTACGATCGCAATTGTTCTATCAATTATTATTACTTTTTTTATTCCAAAACAATATGCTTCCTCAGGTATTGTTTTTCCGCCAGACCATCCCAGCCTGGATAATAACATCTCTAACCCAAACTTTGGTTATGATATTGAAGCCGATCGTTTATTGCAGATCCTGCAATCAAATACCATTATGGATTCAGTGTCAAGAAAATTTAATTTATTTGATTATTATGAACTGGATAAAAAGAACCTCGACTGGCGTGATAGATTAACCAAAGAATATAAAGGTGATGTGCAGTTTGAAAGAACTGCTTACATGTCTATTATTATCTCAGCTCAAACAAAAAACCCGGAAATGTCGGCCAGTATCGTTAATTACATTATTGACATTACTAATAAAGTGAGGGAGAAATTATACAAACAAAATGTAGAAATGGCTTACAATAAAGCTTCGTCTGACTTTTTGTTCCAAAAACACATCGCTGATTCAATGTTATTTAGTTTAAAAAAAGATATTGAGCGTTTGCATATCAGTGGGCTTGTTTTATTAGCCCCAAGCGCACATTTAAATTTTGATTATGTGTCAAAAGCAAATTCCGATCAGCCTGAAAATATAAGTTTAGGAGAAAATATTTTAAAATACCGCCATCAGTTAGACAGACAGAATGATTTTGAAGGTAAATACATTCGTGTAAAAAAAATGATGGAAGATCCGGTTCCAAGCATTTATGTGCTTGATCATGCGATCGTATCCTACAAAAAAGTATTGCCTTCATTCACTATCAATGCTTTTATTAGCGGTTTTATTGCTTTGTTGCTTACTATTTTACTGGCAGTTCTTAAAACAAATAAATAGCTGTTGTTTAAAGATTTTAAAATAAACAGTTTTTCAAAAACCAATTTTGAGCTTTATCTTTTTGGTGTTTTTTTACTTTTATTAAATCTTAATTATTTTTTAGATCATAATTCGCCAAATGTATTGGTTGTTTTAATGGTAATTGCCGTTTTTGCTTCTATCGTTTTGCTGTTTTATAAAAAAGAATATTTACTTTATATTTTAAGTTTTTGCGTTCCGCTAACCCTTCCTATATCTATCTTTCATGGTTCTAATGTTAATTTTCCGTCAGAATTAATTGCAACGCTTTTATCAGTTTATATTTGTTTTCGTTTTTGTGTTGGCTATAAAACAGATAAAGCTTTTTTAAAACATCCAATTACAATTATTTTGATCATTGATCTGCTTTGGTTACTCATTACAAGCTATCAAAGTTCTATGCCCGATGTGTCCTATAAACGGTTCATTATACGTTTCATTTATATTTTAGCTTATTATTTATTCTTTTACGAATTTTTTAAAGTTAATCGTAAAAACATTATTCTTATTTTTTCAATTCATTGTATTGGATTGATCTGGCCAATTCTATCCACAATGGATCATCATAAGGATTATAATTTTTCTACAGGTGGCGCTAATATGGCCAGCCAGCCCTTTTATAACGATCATACAATTTACGGCGCAGCCTTAGTGTTTTTTGTTCCTTTTTTGATCTACAATGCATTTTACATTCGCAGAAAGTTGTTTTGGAAAACATTTTATGTTGGATTACTTTTCGTTTTTATAATTGCAGCATATCTCTCTTTTTCAAGGGCTGCATTGGCAAGTTTAATGATAGCAGGAGTGATCTTCGCTATTATAAGATTGAAGATAAAATCGGTGTATGTGGTTATTAGTGCTTTGTTATTTTTAAGTACTCTATTTGTGTTTAGAAATGACATTGTTGAATATTCTAACAGGTCGAAATCAGTAAGTCAAAAAAACGACATTGGTATGCATTTTAAATCTGTTACCAATGTAAATACAGATGTTTCCAATACAGAAAGGATCAACCGCTGGAAATGTGCCTGGAAAATGTTTAAGGTAAAACCCATTTTTGGTTTTGGTCCCGGTACTTACCAGTTCTTTTACGGGCAATACCAGGTAAGAAAAGATATGACTCACATTAGTAC
>JBDSFC010000077.1:0-11141 GCA_039919745.1 Bacteroidia bacterium
TTACTAATACTTCCCAATTAAAAGTAGCGTAAAAAACCGGTTGGCTAATATCAAATGCTTTTAACTGTGCTTTTGAAACTGCACCTAATTCCGCCATTGGTTTAGAGTTTAATTGATAACTTAAACCAAAGTCAAAGTTTGTGTAAACACTTTCTGTGCTTTTATAATTACTAATACCACATTTTTGTAACAAATTTGTTACCGCAGCTTTTAAGAATGAAAAATCTGCTTTTTGGTTTAAATGAAATGGGTTTTCATTAAATGCATTTCCCGTAACGAATAAGGTCAATTGCTTTTGTTCGGTATACTTTTGATTTTCTTTATCAGCTAAACTATAAGTTCTTCCAAATTCAAAAAATTTAAGGTCCGCATTTTTTCTATTGATGTTATAAGCAATTGCTTCGAGTCCGCTGAACAACATATCGCCGCGTAACACATTTAAGTCATTGCTTAAAGGATTAACTACTTTTACAATATTAGTTAGTTCAGGATAATAAGTTTCCTTAGTTAAAGATAAACCCATAATCTCGTTAAAGCCAAAACCTTCCAATAACGAAGCAGCTTTGTTTTCTAAAGTCACATCATTATTTTTAGCTTCATTAAAAGAGGTATAAGAAATAGCTTTACTTACTTCTACATTGTTGTAACCGTAAATACGCATTACTTCTTCTATCACATCCGCTTCACGTGTTACATCGGTTTTAAATCTTGGTACTAACAACAGCAATCCGTCAGATCCTTCTGAATCAATGGCAATTCCTAAATTGAGAATAATATTTTTGATAATAGCGCGGTCAATTTCTTTTCCAATTAATGCAGTACAGTTATTATATGAAAAAGCAACACGGTAGGGTTCCAATATTTCAGGATAAAGATCTACCACATCCATACTTAAAGTGCCACCCGCTAATTCAAAAATTAAATTGGCTGCACGCGTCAGGGCAGTAACCGTTATATCCGGATCTGTTCCTCTTTCAAAACGGAAAGAAGCATCTGTTTTTAAAGCATGTTGTTTTGCGGTTCTGCGCACAAAGCCAGGATCAAAATAAGCACTCTCTAAAAATATGGAAGTAGTTTGTCTTGATACGCCACTTTCTAATCCACCAAATACACCGGCAATACACATAGGCTCAGTTTCATTGCAGATCATAAGATCGTTACTATTTAAAGTACGCTCAACACCATCTAATGTTTTAAATTTCTCACCTTGTTTGGCTGTTCTTACAATAACATGGTTGCCTTTTATTTTTTCAAGATCAAATGCATGTAAGGGCTGGCCTAGTTCATGCAAAACAAAATTGGTAATATCTACAATGTTATTTATCGGGCGCAGGCCAATTGCTTTTAAACGGTTCTGCAACCAATCAGGACTATCTTTTACAGTTATGCCGCTTATTACTAATCCTGAATAACGTTTGCAGGCTTCTGAATTTTCGATGGTTACTTTTACGTTTGCTGAATTGTTTGCTTCCTGCAAAGGATTTAGCCCGTGTAAATACAATTGATAATTGGCAGTGTCTTTAACTGAATTTACAATTGCAATAAGATCACGTGCTACTCCTAAATGTGATGCTGCATCACTTCTATTTGGTGTTAAACCAATTTCAAGAATTATATCACTTTCAATTTTAAAATAATCGGCTGCGGGTAAACCAACTTTTGTATCGGCAGGTAAAATTAAAATGCCATCATGACTTTTTCCTAAACCAAATTCATCTTCGGCACAGATCATGCCTTCGCTTACAGCACCTCTTATTTTTGATTTTTTAATTTCAAAAGGTTCACCTTCTGTTGGAAATAATTTTGTGCCGATAGTTGCAATAATTACTTTTTGTCCCGCTGCTACATTTGGCGCGCCACAAACAATAGATAAAGGTTCTGCAATGCCAATATCTACTTTGGTTAATTTTAATTTATCGGCATCAGGGTGTTTAACACATTCCAGAACGTGACCAACTACCAAACCTTTTAATCCACCTTTCAGGCTTTCAAAAGTTTCAACACCTTCTACTTCCAGTCCGGATGCGGTTAAAAGATCTGCTGTTTCCTGTGCAGAAATATCAATATTTATAAGGGTTTTAAGCCAGTTGAATGAGATTTTCATTTGCTAAAAATAAGAGATAAAGATAAGTAAAATCCAGAACTAATGGGCCACAGATTACAGGTATATTATAATTGTCACATAGAGTAGAAAATTCTGCCGCTTTTGAATTTTCGTATCGAGATGTTTGCCTCCGTTCTCGATACGATTTTTGTAAGAAGCAAAAGCAAAAATCTACTCGAACTGACTTTTATAAAAAGGAAATTTAAGATAATTTACTCAGTGCGCTTTTTAAATTGGATATTATTCCGGCAACATCTTCTATCTTGCAAGTACCAACAGATAAGCGGTACCAGCTTGAATCAACCGAGGCGCCAAAGGCAGAAAAAGGAACGATGGCTAATTTGGCTTCATCCAATAAATATCTTGTTACATCTGAAGTGGTTGTTAAAGTTTTTCCATCAGCGGTTTTTTGTCCGTGTAATTTAAACTGCACGGTTAAATAAATAGCAGCTTGTGGCGAAACTGCATCTACTTTATAACCTGCTGCTTTTAATTCCTGGAAACCTTTGTAAAATCCCTGCAGGCGTTTGTCAATTTTTTCTTTTTGATGCACTAAAAAAGCATCGTATTTATCTAACTCAGATAAATATTTTGCTGTAGCCATTTGTTCTGCTTTAGGCGCCCATGCACCAACATGCGTTAAAATAGCTTTCATTTTATCAATAATAAATTTCGGACCCATGCTCCAGCCAACGCGTACACCTGTAGCAGCAAGCGATTTGGAAATGCCATCTACAAAAACAGTATAATTTTTCATTTCAGGTCTAAGGCTAACGGGATCGTAATGCTTGGTATTACCAAAGGTTAAAGCCCAGTAGATCTGGTCATACATTAAGTAAACAGGTTTTTGAGAAGGGTCACGTCTTTTATTTTCTTCAAGGATCATATCACAGATCTCTTCAAGCCCTTCTTTTGTAAATACGGTACCTGTTGGGTTTTGAGGTGAGCACAACGCCAATAAAGTTGCTTTTGAAATGTGCGGTTTTATATCTTTTGCCAATGGCATAAAATTTTGCTCGGGCGTTGCTTCAATAACAACGGGCTTTGCACCGTTCAAATAAGTGTAGTGATTATTATTCCACGATGGTACAGCAAATATTACTGTATCATCTGCATCTACCAAAGCTTTAAATATGCTGTAAATAATGGGCCTGGCGCCACCGGCAATTAATATTTCGTCAGGTTTATAATCAAGATTGCCACGCTGTTTTAACAAGTTGCTTACTGCCACACGCAATTCAAGCATACCATCAGCGGCCGGGTAATTGGTTTGATTGGCAATATATTCATCAATAATATATTGTTTAAGGTCGGCAGGAATAGGAAATTCATGAGGGTTAAAGTCACCAATGGTTAAATTATAGATCTTTTCACCTTGTTTTATCTTTTCGTTAACCTCTGCGGCTAATTTTATGATCTCGGAACCAATTATATTCTCTGCTAACTTAGAAACCTTCATTTTTACTGTGTTTTACCCTGTTTTTTTAATATTAAGGTTACAAACGTAGATTTATTTTAGTACTATTCAAATAAATGTTCATATGTTAATTATTAATTCTTAACTTTAATTTAGCTTAAGTGGTCTATTTCTTTCAAAGCCCCGTCTAAATCCTTTTAAATTGACTAAAATTTGTTTAGATTTGTGTAAACAAAGTCATTTTTAATCAAAATCATCCTATTATGAAACGTTTGCAGCTAGAAGATTTATCGAAGCAGTTAGGGTTTTCGAAGACCCTTATTTCGATGGTATTAAATGGTAAGGGTAATCAATACGGTATTAGTAAAAAAACGCAGGCAGAGGTTTTAGACGCTGTTGCGAAATTAGACTATACGCCAAATAAATTTGCCAAAGCACTTCGAACGGGTAAAAGTAATTTTATCGGATTAATTGTTGCTGATATCGCTAATCCATTCTATTCTAAAATAGCTAAAAACATTGAAGGTGTTCTTTTTGAAAAGAACTATAATTTAATGGTTTGCAGTACAGATGAAAATGAGGAAAAAGAAAAACGTCTTGTAGAAATGATGATCAACCAGCAGGGTGTTGACGGATTAATTATTGCTTCTACATTTAAAGATTCTTCTTTTTATGATCAACCGAGATATTCTTCGATCCCAACAGTGTTTATTGACCGTGTTTTGCCTTTATTTAATACTAATTATGTAGTAATTGATAATTATGGTGGCGCACTTGAAATAATAAATCATCTGGTAGATAAGGGCTGTAAAAAAATTGCCTGCTTTTCAATTACACCTTCTTATATAAGTACTATAGAAGATCGTGTAAACGGTTATAAAGATGCTTTGTCAAAAAGTAAATTAAAATTTGACGCGTCACTTTTAAAACCAATTAATTTTGAAAAAGTAGAAAGTGATGTGGAAACGGCTATTACCGATCTATTAAAAAGCCACCCTGACCTTGATGCTATTTTCGCATTGAATAATAATATCGCAACTACCATTTTAAATGTTCTAAAGAAAAAACAATTCGTTGAAAGAGGAAATAAAATAAAAATTGCCTGTTTTGATGATATTGAGCTTTTTAATATTATTGATAAGCCTGTAATTTCTGTTTCGCAGCCGGTAGAAGAGATCGGAAAAAAATGCTTCGTTGCTAATACTGGATATTATGGATGGTAAACAAACCAATAAATCCAATATTGTATTATCTACTAAATTAATTGAGCGTTAGTAGAGTCAAACAACTCAACTTCGGTTAACGGATTGAATAAATAAACTGTTCCGCTTTTTAATTCAACACATTTAAATCGTTTACGAATGCGTTCGCCTTTTTTGAAAATGCGCGAGCCGTTAAATAAGAAAACCGTGTTTTGTGGTAGGTGCTCTAAAAAAATTGTATCAGTACCTTCATCGTGTAATTTTAACGTCCGCAATAATTGAACATCACTACAGCTTGATGCCGCAGGATTTTGTAAATATTTTCTTAAAGCGGCAAAAACTTCCAACGGAAAAATATCTGTACTTAAAAAAGGCTGCATTAATTTTTGGAAATTCTTTTTCCATTCAACACCATGTGGATTAACCGAGTTTTTATGCTCATTGTAAGTTACCAGGTGCGCAACTTCATGCACAAGTGTAATTAGAAAAGCATATTTATTAAGATTGTGATTGACTGTAATGGTATGATTTAATCCGCTATGTGGCGACATGTAATCACCCAAACGCGTTTTACGTTCTTTGGTTATCTTTAATTTAAAATCAAGATCAATGATCCATTCGGCAATTATGCCAACGGTTTCTTCGGGCAAATATTTTTTTAATATTTCCGAATTACGTTGATACTGAATAGCCCTTGGATCCACATCGCAAATTTAATTATCTTTAGGATAAATAATTTGCTCAAAAGTGTAACTTTACCAACATATTTTAGTTAATCTGATGAATTCTAAAGGCGTAATAGATCACATTGTTAGTTGGTTAAAAGAGTATTCCAACACATCTAAAACTGAGGGTTTTGTAGTTGGGATCTCCGGAGGCATTGATAGCGCTGTAACTTCAACGTTATGCGCTTTAACAGAAAAAAAGGTAATCGTTTTGAATCTTCCCATCCGGCAATTTAAAACGGAGTTTGATCGCAGCGCTGAACATATAAAATGGTTAAGAGCCAATTTTAAAAATGTGGAAACGGCCACTGTTGATCTTACAGGCGCATTGGAAAGTGTTGAAAAAATATTTCCGAAAGAAATTCAGGATTTTTTAACCATGGCCAATACCCGCGCGCGTTTGCGAATGACTGCTCTTTATGCTTTTGCCGGACATCATAAATTATTGGTTGCCGGAACGGGAAATAAAGTAGAAGATTTTGGGATTGGTTTTTTTACAAAATATGGTGATGGTGGAGTGGATCTAAGTCCGATCGCTGACCTTTATAAAACAGAAGTATACAGCCTGGCAAAAGCGTTAGGTGTTGTAACCAGTATACAGCAGGCAAAACCAACGGATGGCCTATTTGAAGATGGAAGAACGGATGAAGACCAGATCGGCGCATCATATCCTGAACTGGAATGGATGATGGAATATTTAGCCAAAAAGGATAAGCCGGAATTAAATGAAAGGCAAAAAGAAGTATTAAAAATTTATAACAATAGGCATAATGCAAACAAACACAAAATAGATCCTATTCCTGTTTGTATAATACCACAAAATTTAAAATAAAAATCATGTTTGGAAAAATGGGTGATATGCTTGGCAAGCTCCAGGAGATGAAGCAAAAAGCAGATGAGATAAAAAATAAGTTAGACGGTATAACTTTAAATATAGATGGTGCAGGTGGAGATATTAAAATTGAAATTACCGGTAACCGTAAAATTAAAAATGTTAAGATCGCGCCGGCTTTACAACATGGCAGTAAAGAAGAATTAGAAGAACAATTGACGGTTACATTGAATAAAGCCATTGAGGCTGCAGATAAATTGAACGAAGATGAAATGAAAAAAGCGGCTGGCGGTTTATTGCCAGGTATGTAAAAAATTAAAATAGAAATTATGGCAGTTATCTTACCTGTAAATGGAATATCTCCGCAACTTGGAGAAAATTGTTTTGTTGCACCCAATGCAACAATTGTTGGTGATGTTGTAATGGGTAACGATTGTAGCGTTTGGTTCAACGCTGTTGTGCGTGGAGACGTGAATAGTATTCGCATTGGTAACAAAGTAAATATACAGGATGGCGCGGTGTTACATTGCACCTATCAAAAAACAAAAGTAAGTTTAGGTAACAATGTGTCTATTGGGCATAACGCTATTGTGCATGGCTGCACGGTGCATGACAATGTTTTAATTGGTATGGGTGCAATTGTTATGGATAATTGCGAGATTGGAAGTAATACCATTATTGCTGCAGGAGCTGTAGTTACTGAAGGCACTGTAGTTCCAAGTGGTTGCATTTTCGCGGGCGTTCCTGCAAAAAAAGTAAAAGATATTTCGCAGGAATTAATTAATGGCGAAATTGACAGGATCGCCAATAATTATTTAATGTATAGTAGTTGGTTTAAATGATTTTTATCAGATCACTCTCCTTTAAAATCCGGTTTGCGTTTTTCTAAAAATGCTTTTACGCCTTCCTTGTAATCGTAGCTATTTGCCGATTGCACTTGCATATCACCCTCCAGCTTTAATTGCTGTTGTAAATTATTTGTAGCGCTGGCATTTAATAAACGTTTGGTAAAACCAATGGCTTGTGTTGGCATAGTAGCAATCGTAGTAGCAAACTCTAAACTTTTTTCTGCGAGTTCAGCATCTTCAAATAGTTTATAGACCATGCCAAACCCTTTAGCGTCTTCGGCAGTTAATTTGTCACCGGTTATCATTAAAGCACTTGCTAATTGTAAACCCACTAAACGTGGTAATGTAAATGTTCCGCCACTATCGGGTATTAAACCAATTTTACTAAAAGCCTGTATAAAACTCGCAGCCTTCCCGGCTAAAACAATATCGCAAGCCAAAGCAATGTTAGCGCCGGCACCTGCAGCAACACCGTTAACCGAAGCAATGATCGGCTTTTCAATATTTCTTATTCTTAAAATAATTGGATTGTAATGCTCATCAACAATTTTTTTAATGCCCGGTCCGTTTGGATCAATCGCTTCTGCAAGATCTTGCCCCGCACAAAAAGCTTTACCGGTTGCAGTTAAAATAATTGCTCTTACTGTTTTATCTTTTTCAGCTTTGTCTAACTCCGCAATTAATTGCAAAGCCATTTCACGGTTAAAACTGTTGAATTTATCAGGGCGGTTTAGTGTAAGAACTAAAACATTATTTTTTTGTTCAGAAAGTATAAAGCTCATAATTGATATGTTGTTTTTAATTAAACACCAAATTGGCGTAAATGATGATCAAGATGTTTGGTTTGAAGAGCATCCCATTCTTCTATTGTCATTGCCCCAAAAAACGGATGCGCTGATTTTGTAATACCTTGCGGGCCGTTTTTTTGAAACGATTCAACATACTCGATCAATTTTTTCTTCTCTGTTTCAAAAATGCGTTGATCAACAATTTTAGCTTCTGCAAATGTTGGAATATTTTTTTTGAACTGAGGATCTTTTAATATTGATTTCCTGGCGCTTTTACCAAACAACAATTTTATAATAGGATTAACTTTTGGCACAAGAGTTCCCGATGCAATTTCCATTGGTTTTTGGCAATGAGTAAGCATTTGGCCCACATTCATTTTGCCCCATTGTGCTTGTGATTGAGGAGTTAAATTATTTATCCTGCTAATCATTTTTTGAGCAGTATCTGTTTTAAATAGACTTTCCATTGGCGTTTTTAGTTGTAATTTCAAATTACGTAACAATTAACTTTAAAAGCAAAATATATTATCAAACTTGTTAAACTTTAGTATCTTTCATTAGTCAAATGTATATGAAAAAAATCTACCTGAGTTTTTTATTTATTTGTTGTCTTTCTTTTTTTAAAGCGCAAACTCTTTATTTTCCACCATTAACTGGTACAGTATGGGATACTATGTCTCCGCAAAGCCTTAATTGGTGCCAGGCGCGAATTGATTCGCTGTATAATTATCTGCAGGTAAAAAACACCAAATCATTTATCCTTTTAAAGAACGGAAAAATTGTTTTGGAAAAATATTTTGGAACATACACTGTTGATTCGATTTATTATTGGGCATCTGCCAGTAAAAGCCTTACTGGCTTTTTGGCGGGTGTAGCGCAACAAAAAGGTTTGATCAACATCAACAATAAAGTTTCGCAATATATTGGCACCGGTTGGACCAGTGCACCATTAGGAAAAGAAAATTTAATTACCGTAAAAAATTTATTACAAATGACAAGTGGTTTGGATGACGGGCCACCCTTTCCATGTGATAATGAGGATACATCAAAAACATGTTTATTGTACCAGGTAGATGCCGGCATGCGCTGGGCTTATCACACCGGTGCTTATAAAAAAGTGCAGGATGTTGTGAGTGCTTCTGCTGCAATGAATTATAATTTAGTGACGAATAATTGGATCGAAACACATATCGGAATAAGTGGTACCTGGTTTCAACAGGTGTATTATAGTAAAGCCAGAGATATGGCGCGTTTTGGTTTATTGAATTTAAATAAAGGTGTCTGGAACACGGATACAATAATGAAAGACTCACTTTATTTTAAAGACATGATCAATACGTCACAAAATTTTAATTTAGCATATGGATATTTGTGGTGGTTAAATGGCAAAGCAACTTTTATGAATCCAGGTTTGCAACTGGTTTTAAACGGACCTTTAATTCCAAATTGCCCAGGTGATATGTTTGCCGCTTTAGGAAAAAATGATCAAAAGATTTATGTTGTGCCAAGCACAAAAATGGTTGTTATCCGGCAAGGTAATTCTGCAGAGAATGTAACTTTTGCCTTATCTAACTTTGATAATAATTTATGGGATTATATAAATAAATTAAACTGCAACACCTCTTCTATTATAGAAAATGAGTTGGCACAACAAGTAGCTATTTACCCAAATCCTGCTCAAGATGTTATTACAGTCAGGTCAGACGTGCCATTGAGTTCTGTATCAATAACAAATAGTATGGGACAACAATTTGAAGCAAAAATGGTCAATAACAAAATAGATATTTCGCAAATGAAAAAAGGCCTGTATTTTTTGACGATCACATCGTTTACGAATACAAGTCTTGTAAAAAAGATTATTATTAATTAAGCCACAGATTTCGCTGATAACGCAGATTTAATTTTAATTGCAATGCAACAAAAAAATCAGTGAAAATTCGTGAAATCTGCGGCAAAAAAATTACTGCTAAAAATCGTTACTTAACTGGTTGGTTGTTTTTTGAAGAATTTCAAAGGCGTTTTCAGCCATTAAATTCTCTTTATCTAATGTTGGATTGATCTCTACCATCTCAAAACAGATAATTTTTTTGCTTCGCATGATATAATAAATAAGATTTCCGGCTTCTTTTTCTGTAATTCCATTAGGAACCGGCGTACCTGTTCCACTTGAAATACGTGAATCCATACTATCTACATCAAAGCTTACATATATAAGGTCGCAATGATCGAGATAGTTCAAAGATTCAATAGCAACTCTTTCAACGGCTTTTTTGCGGATCTCTTGTAAATTAAATACACGCACCTTATTTTTCTTAATAAGGTAATCCTCAGCAGGTTCAAAATCGCGTAAGGCAATAAAAACCAAGTCAGTATAATGGATTTTAGGGCAAATTCCACCAATATTCTTTAATTTTTCCCAGTATTCAACCGTTTCATCATCAGGTTTATTTTGTTGACGATCGCGGTTATCTTCATTCAAAACACAACAAAGTGGCATGCCGTGCATATTACCACTTGGTGTGGTGTAAGGACTATGAAGATCAGCATGCGCATCAATCCATATCACTCCGAGCTTCTTATCAGGGTAGGCCATTCTTATCCCGCTTATGGTTCCAAGTGCAGAACTATGATCGCCGGCTAGTACAATTGGTACCTGATCGGCCTTCAATGTCTTTTGTATTTCTTTACCAATACGCTCATTCAGGTTGTATACACCTTTAATACGTTTAGCATAGTCATGTACCACTGGTTCCAGCAGTAAATTGTTCTCATTTGGGATCTCAACAGACTTATAACGCTTAAAGAAAGCACTACCAAAGTCTAAAGCTGCTATTTTAATAGCGTCAACTCCCATGCTTGAGCCTCTTGTTCCGGCTCCGATCTCACTTTTAACTTCAATAATTTTGATGGGTTTTATCATAAATTTAACTTTTTATTAATAATAAGCCTTATTTTTGTGTTAAGTAAACAACTTACTTTGGTATCTGTTTAGTATAAGTAACTAACTCGCATTTAAAAATGAATAATCAATACTCAACCCTTATTAACCAGACATTTAACTTTCCGCAGGAAGGTTTTGATGTGGTAGATGATGAATTACAATTTAATGGAATTCCTTTAATGGATATCATTAAACAATATGGTACACCATTAAGGATCAGTTATTTACCAAAAATAGGTTCCCAGATCCAAAAGGCAAAACGTTTATTTAACGTTGCTATGGCT
>JBDSFC010000137.1:0-2595 GCA_039919745.1 Bacteroidia bacterium
GGTATCTTATTCAATAGCGCGTTCGGATAAAAAAAGAAGTCTGCAGGATAAAGTGTATCCTTATTATTTTGACCAACGTCAATCATTAAATATTATCTTAAGTATAACAGGTAAAGAATCCAAACGAAAATGGTTCTTACCTTTTTCTTACAGTTTTGATTTCAGATATGCTACAGGCGAACCATACACACCTATTACAGGTGTTGATTCGCTGGGAGGTAAATATGAATTTATTACGGGTAATATTAATTCTGTAAGAAACCCGGATTATAATACTTTAAACATAAAATGTCAATGGCACGACAGGGCTTTCGGAAAAAGGAAACGGCATATGGTACAATTTTACCTTAATTTCTGGAATATATATGGCCATTCAAACCTGGCGGAACGTTCTTATAAAATAGACCCTGCAACCGGCGCGCTTTCAGTCACCAACCTATACAGGAAATTTTTTGACCTGAGCATTGGCTTAAAGTTCAATTTTAACTATTATCCATCGCAGAAGAAGTGATCTTTTTCATTTTCAGGGTAGGGTATTTGCTTTTTAACACGACATATAGGTATAAAAGCAAATTATAAACTCTAAAAATACAGATCATGAAAAAAGCAATTCTATTATTAATTATGAGTATAAGCGGTTTGTACTTATCTGCACAGGAAAACCGTACATGGCGCCTTGGCTTGCAATGGGGTGGCTATAACAACCATGCAAAATTCAGTGGTGGTTCATCAAACGCAAATGCCCGTTTTTTTCAAAATCAATATGATGGTGGATCTTTTGACCTGGTAGCAAGATATGATCTTAACCAGCACTGGATGGCAACAACGGGTATGGGTTTTAATACCTTTGGATTTGGTTATGCTTTGGCAGAAAATTATTCTCTTTTAAATTTAAAAAATCGTTTTTCAACTATTAGATCTGAATTCACGGCTTTTGAAATTCCATTTATGGTTTTTTATAAATTTAACCTTAACTGTAAAAATACACGTTGGTTAATTGGTGGTGGTTTTGCTGCAGATTTTACAGATGGAAAAACCGTTTCTAAGAATTTTGTTCAATCAACTGAAGGGATTTCTACTTCTAATTATTTAAACTCTGTTTCTTCTTCAAATAGCGGTGGTCATGCCATGTTACGTTTTGCTATTGGCCGTGAAAAAGTATTTAAACGCGGTGCTATGTTAAATGCAAGTCTTGTATTTAACACAGGTTTATCACAAATAGCCGCATCTACTGTTAATTATACAGTTGATGGGCAAAGCTATTCTCATAGCTTTAGTAATAAAGGTAATTATGCGGGTTTGCGTTTAACTTATTATTTCAGAGCTAACGCTTTTAAAAACAAAACTAAAACACAAACAAAAGGTAGCAGGCAGAATTCAACTACTATTGCAAAGTAATTCAAGAAACTAAAAACTGAAACAGACTAGTTTTGTTTCAGTTTTTTTCTTTTTAAAAAATTAAAAACATGAAACAATCTTTCTTTTTTCTAATATTAATAATTGGGCTGAACCCCTTATTCAAAGCACAGATCAATCCTTTAACAAATAAGATCGGTGTAGATATTAATCAACCACAAAATAATTCTGTTTTTGATTACGATTCTTGTTTTGCTATTGGAAAAAAACTCGGAATGAGCCAAATGGGTCTTTTTCAGGCATGGACAGATATTGAAATTGCTCCTATGAATTATAGCATGAGTATTTTTAATACAATGAATTGGTATTATCCTATGCACAATATGCCAATAGATCTAACGCTTGCGCCAATTGCTACCAATAATTTAGAAGTTCCATCAGATCTCACAACAACGGCTTTTAGCAGCACTGTTATGATAAACCGTTTTAAAAGATTGTTGGATAGTATAAAAGTTCATATTCCAAATGTTACACTATCTTCTTTGGTAATTGGGTCTGAGCATGATATTTATTTAGGTTCAAATGCTACCAAGTGGGCAGAGTATACAACGTTTTACAACGCAGTTTCTGTTTATGCCAAAACATTATGGCCGGGATTAAAAGTAGCTACTGAACTAACATTTGATGGCTTAACAACTCAAAATGCATTTGCGCAAACACTTAATACTAATAGCGATTATATTGGTATTTCTTATTATCCTTTAAATCCTAATTTTACCGTAAAACCTGTTTCTACAATCCCAACAGACTTTGCCACACTAGTTGGGTTGTATCCTTCTAAACCATTGTTTTTTTATCAATATGGTTATCCAACCAGCACTACCTGCAATAGTTCAAATGCTTTGCAAATGCAATTTATTACACAAACTTTTTTAAGTTGGGATAATTATCCAACCCATATTAAAATGATCGATTTTACCTGGCTGCATGATCTTAGTTTAGCACAGGTAAATTATTATTCAACATATTACGGTATTAATAATCCTGCATTTTTAGAATACTTACGTACTTTGGGTTTTAGAGATTGGAATGGAAATGGTTTGGATAAACCGGCGCTTGATGAACTGAGATGCCAGGCAAAAATGAGAGGTTACAACAATCTTAATATAACAGGTTGCATTTTTACGGGACTTAATAAAACTGGTTTAAATGATATGGGATTATCTGTTTTTCCAAACC
>JBDSFC010000167.1:0-3811 GCA_039919745.1 Bacteroidia bacterium
GGCACGTTTACATTCTTCCATAAAAAAAGTGATGGACTCAATGCTGCCTGCGTGATTTAAAGTAGAAGCCATATACTCACTTGGGTAATGCGCTTTTAAATAAGCTGTTTGAAAAGCTACATAAGCATAACAAGTAGAGTGTGATTTATTAAATGCGTATGATGCAAATGCTTCCCAATCTTTCCAAACCTTTTCTAATATTTTTGCATCGTGTCCATTCTTAGTTGCATTCTCAACAAAAAGTGGCTTTAATTTATCAAGGGTTTTTTTATCTTTTTTACCCATTGCTTTACGCAACACATCGGCATCACCTTTGGTAAAGTTCGCCAGCTTCTGACTTAAACGCATTACCTGTTCCTGGTAAACAGTAATACCATATGTTTCCTGAAGAAACTCATCCATACCTTCAAGATCATACGTAATTTTTTCGCGGCCGTGTTTACGCGCAATGTAATTTGGAATGTAAGCGATCGGTCCCGGACGATACAAGGCATTCATCGCAATTAAATCGGTGAAACTATCCGGTTTTAATTCCTTTAAAGATTTTTGCATGCCGGCACTTTCATATTGAAAAATACCGTTTGTTTCGCCACGTTGAAAAAGCTCGTAAGTTTTTTCATCTTCTAATGAGATGGCATCTATATCCAGATCAACGCCGTGATTTTGTTTTACCAAAGCCACTGCATCTTTAATAATAGTTAATGTACGTAAACCAAGAAAGTCCATTTTTAATAGACCCGCGCTTTCTGCAACAGAGTTATCAAATTGGGTAACCAACATATCACTGTCTTTGCCTTTTGTTACAGGCACATACTTCATCATTTCGCCCGGCGTAATAATTACACCACAAGCGTGAATACCGGTGTTACGTAAACAACCTTCCAGTTCATAGGCCTGGTTTAGCACATCTGCTTCAGGTCCTTTTTCTTCTGCTAATTTTCTAAAAGCATGAGACTGTTCTATCACCTCGCGTCTGCCTTCAATCTTACCAAGATATTTTGGATCGATGCCGCCCGGTTTTAATAATGCTTTTAATTTAGCATCTAAACTATCGGGAAACATTTTTGTTAAACGATTGGCATTATCTAACGGTAAGTCTAAAACCCTTGCTGTATCTTTGATAGCGGACTTACCGCCCATAGTACCATAAGTAATAATTTGCGCAACTTGGCTGGCACCATATTTTTTAATTACATAATCAATAACTGCACCACGGCCTTCATCATCAAAATCAATATCAATATCGGGCATGCTAATACGATCTGGATTTAAGAAACGCTCAAAGAGGAGATCGAACTTAATTGGATCAACATTAGTAATACCTAAACAATAAGCAATGGCAGAACCTGCGGCAGATCCACGACCCGGACCAACAGAAACACCAAGGCGTCGCGCCTCGCTAATAAAATCGGCAACAATTAAAAAGTAACCGGGATAACCCATTCTTTCAATAGTGGCTAATTCAAAATCAATACGTTCTTTTATTTCAGGCGTAAGATCGGGGTAACGTTTTTTTGCACCAACATAAGTTAACTCTGTCATGTACACAAACTGTTCTGCAATAATTCTTACTTCTGCTTTCTCGTGCTCAATTTGCTCGACACTGTAATTTTTTGCAGTCCAGTCTTTTTCTTTCAACGCAACAATGCGCGCTAATGAGTCATCAATTGCTTGTGCATTATTGGAAATGAAGTCTTCTGCGATCTCGAATTTTGGCAATAAAACTTCGCGGCCTAATTTAAATTGTTCTATTTTATCTACAATTAAATTAGTGTTATGTAATGCTTCGGGAAGATCTTTAAATAACGCTGACATTTCTGCTGGCGATTTAAAGTAAAATTCTTCGTTAGGCATGCCATATCTAAAGCCACGACCTTTGCCTTTAGGCGTTTCCAGCTTTTCGTTATCTTTTACGCATAATAAAATATCGTGCGATTTAGAGCCTTTTTTATCAATATAATAATTGCTGTTTGCGGCAAAGTAGTTAACGTTATATTTTTTCGCGAAAGCCAATAAACGTTCATTAGCATATTCTTCATCCTGAGTTTTGTATTGACGATTGATCTCTACATAAAAATCTTCACCAAATTGTTCGAGGTACCATAAAAAGGCATTCTCGCCCTGTTGTTCTCCCAGGTTAATAATGCTGTAGGGCACTTCAGAACTTAAAGAACCTGTTGTTGCAATTAATCCTTCTTTATATTTTACAAGAATATTTTTATCAATGCGTGGCACGTAATAAGCGCCATCAATTAAACCCATAGAACTTATGCGGCATAAATTTTCGTAACCCTTACGATTCTTAGCAATTAAAACCTGTGTACAGCCATTATCTTTTTTGGTCTTATCCGTATGATCAGCGCAAATATTTACTTCGCAACCAATAATGCATTTTAATTCTGTTTTCTTTTCGCCGGTAATTTCTCCTTTTTCAAGAGCGGCGTTGTGTTCTTTTATTTTTTTATTCTGACTGTCAATTTCTTTCCAGAATAAAAAGGCACCGTACATGTTGCCATGATCGGTTAACGCAACACCCGGACTTTTAAATTCAAGTGCTTTATTTACCAATGCATTTACATCGCTTGTAGATTGTAATACAGAGAATTGCGTGTGATTATGGAGGTGGCTGAATTTAAGGTTAACATCCACTTCAGTAACAACAGTTTCTACAGTAGCCTGTTTTGCAGCTTTTTCTTTTTCTTTAGCCTCTGTTGCTTTACGTTCTTTCCAATACTGCTCGTGTTTAATTAATTCTGTGAAATCAGGTGCCATGTAATTAATTACCGGCAACATATCCGCAGAGATCTCACGCACTTTGGTAATGCCTCTTTTTATGATCTCAAAAAATACTTTTGTAGTTGCGGCAACGTCAAACGCTGCATTATGCGCCTCATCAAAGCCTTTATCAAATAATTTTTTATATAGTTCCGTTAAGGTTGGCCATTTGAATTTACCACCACGTCCGCCAGGAAGCGCACAATATTCAGTTGTTTGATCGTTCTTGGTATCTATAAAGGCTTTATTCTCAAGTACATTTGGTAAACCGCAGCGCAGTAATTCGGCACCAATAATATTGATATCAAATTCGATGTTATGACCGCATAAATAGCTCGTTTGGCCAACAACATCAATGAATTTTTGAAGGGTGTTTTTAAGATCCCGCCCTTCTTCATTAGCGCGCTCGTTGGTAATACCGTGAATTTGTATGGTAGCAAAGGGAATAGTATAACCTTCAGGCTTAATAATTATAGAATCGTTTTGTAATAAATTACCGTTAGCATCATGTAATTGCCAGGCAATTTGTACCATGCGTGGCCAGTTGTCAAAATCAGTTAAAGGCGCGTTATAATTGCGTGGCAGACCGGTTGTTTCAGTGTCGAAAATTAAAAACATGTAATTTTATATCTCTTTTTTATGTGAAATTTTACAGATAAAGCGGATCATAAATTTACGATTTTAATGCCTTTTATTTTTACTTGTTGAAAAATAGGGAAAGCTTATTGTTATCAGGCTTTTAACAATCTTTAAAATCCTTAAAAAATCATTTTTCCGTTTCATTAAAACTGCTATCTTTGCCAGTCATAAAAATTTTGAACAAATGAGTAAAGAAAAGAATGTACAGGCACAAGTTGATGCGGAAAAGAAAAAAGAGCACACAAGTGTGTTAGAAAAGATCAGGAGAAGAACCGGATTGCTTGTTGGTATTGTGGGTTTAGCCCTTGTTATTTTTATTTTAGAGAGCCTTTTAGGTTCGGGTGCCAGTATTTTTGGCGACAACGAAATATCTTCAGTTGGCTCTATTAATGGTAAA
>JBDSFC010000213.1:0-2950 GCA_039919745.1 Bacteroidia bacterium
CCTCATTGGCGGCCAAATTATGCCTACAACCGCAGGTGGGTGTTTTTTCCAAAATATAATCTCTACTGGGATAACTGGAGAAACCATTATGTTTATTTGAACGGGGTTGTTTGGGTTTCACAACCAACACCTCCACCCGTAATTGTAAATGTAAACCTGGCTGATGAACCTAATCAGGAGTTATCTGAAGATAAAGATGACGTGGACGATGTATATCAAACCCCTAAATAAATAGCCCTTTAAATTCTTTGTAACTTCTAATGTTATTCTGTTCAAATTCAGAATAATGCTAATTTTTGTAATTTATCGCGTTTTACGCGGTAATAAGCCCTATTAATTGATTCCTTAAAACAATAATAATAATTACATTTACTATCTCAAAAATGTAAATTACTATTATGCAGCAAGCTTATATAATTAATGGTGTTAGAACTGCGATCGGAAATTTTGGTGGAACTTTGTCTACTGTAAGAACTGATGATCTTGCGGCTTTTGTTTTAAAAGAATTGGTAAAGAAAAACCCGAACGTAAATTTTAATAGTGTTGGTGATATTATTTTAGGTTGCGCTAACCAGGCAGGCGAAGATAACCGCAATGTTGCACGCATGGCTTCTCTTTTGGCAGGTTTACCAATTGGTGTGCCGGGCCAAACAGTAAATCGTTTATGTGCCAGTGGCTTAAGTGCAACTATTGATGCGGCAAGAGCTATACAGGTGGGTGATGAAGAATTAATGATCTCTGGTGGTGTTGAAAATATGACACGCGGGCCTTGGGTAATGAGCAAAGCAGGTTCTGCATTTGGTCGTGACCAACAACTATTTGACAGCAGTTTTGGATGGCGCTTTATTAATCCAAAAATGAAAGAATTATATGGTGTAGATACTATGGGCGATACGGCCGAGAACGTTGCAGAAAAGTATAATGTAAGCCGTGCCGATCAGGATAAATTTGCATTATGGAGCCAGCAAAAATTTGCAAAAGCATCAGAAAATAAACGTTTCGAAAAAGAAATAGCTGCTTTAGAGATCCCACAAAAAAAAGGTGATCCAATTATTTTTGCAAAGGATGAATTTGCAAAAAGCAAAACTACTTTAGAAGGTCTTTCAAATTTAAAACCAGCCTTTAAAAAAGATGGTACTGTAACAGCCGGCAACGCAGCAGGTTTAAATGATGGTGCCTCTGCAATTTTATTAGCGAGTGAAGAAGGTATTAAAAAAAATAATTTAAAACCTTTAGCGCGTATTGTTTCAAGTGCAGTAGTTGGTGTTGAACCCCGCATTATGGGTATTGGACCTGTAGAAGCTGCTAACAAAGCATTAAAACGTGCAGGTTTAACCTTTAAAGATATTGACCTCATAGAATTAAATGAAGCCTTTGCAGCGCAGGCACTTGCTTGCACACGCACATGGGGATTAGCAGATAACGATGAGCGTATTAATATAAATGGTGGCGCTATTTCTATCGGCCATCCATTGGGCATGAGTGGTGCAAGGATCTTAAATTCTGCCGCGATTGATCTTCACCTTCATAATAAAAAATTTGCTTTGGTAACCATGTGCATTGGCGTTGGGCAAGGCTATGCAGTTATCATTGAACGTTGTTAGACTTAAATTAAAAAATAAAATGCAATTAAAAATCTTCATTATCATTTTTTCAACGTTAGTTTGTTCGGGTTTATTTGGACAAACTGATAAAAACACAAAGGCTTTAATTGCAGATGCGGAAGCAAAATTGAAAATTGAAAATTATGAAGATGCATTAGATGATTATTTACAATTAGTTGCCATCGATCCGAAAAACGAAACTTATAATTACAATACAGCGGTTTGTTATCTAAATACAAACATTAATAAAGCCAAAGCGGTACCGTATTTAGAAATTGTGATCAGAAATGATAAACATAATCCAAATGCAGAATATTTATTGGGACGCTCTTATCAATATGCTAATAGATTTGATGATGCCATTGCTGTTTTTACAAAATTTAAACTCGCTTCAAAAGGAAGCGAATCTAATTTAAAAGAAGTAGATCAACAGGTACAACATTGCCTGAATGCAAAAGAGATAATTAAATTTCCGATAAATGTTGTTTTTCAAAACCTCAACAAAACAATTAACTCGCCCTTTGCAGATTATTACCCCTTCGTTAACGAGAACGAAGCTTATATGGTTTTTAATTCGAAAAGACCTTTTGATAAAGAAGTAACCAAATCATTGAACGGCACTTTCTTAAATTCAATTTATATTTCTAAAGTTATTGACGGCGAATATGCAACTGCCGAAGTGATAGGGAAACCAATTTGCGAAGGTAATTCGAGTGAAGAAGTAATTGGCATGAATGCTAAAGGAAATATTTTATTGATCAACAAACATAATTTAAGAGGAGAAAGCAAATTGTATATGTCTACTTTGTTGACCGGCGGCTTTTTTTCAAAACTAGAGGAGTTACCGCCAACGATCAATGGCAGTGGTGATGTAATTGCGGCTACTATGGACAATGAAGGACAGCTTATTTACTTTGCCAGTAACCGCAAAGGTGGTTTTGGCGGAACAGATATTTATTGTTGCAAAAAATTACCCACTGGCAAATGGAGCGAACCAAGAAATCTTGGTCCAAAGATCAACACTGCTTTGGATGAAGATTTTCCTAACCTCTCACCAAGTGCCACAACACTTTATTTTAGTAGTAAGGGACACAGTAGTATTGGCGGTTATGATATTTTTAAAGTATCTGTAAATGAACAAGGCACAGAATTTGATGGGGATGTAAAGAACATGGGCTATCCGCTAAATACTTCATACGACGATCTCAATTTTAGGATTTCGAAGAACGGACGTTATGGTTATGTAAGTTCTGTTAGAGGCGGCGGCCAGGGCGATTATGATATTTACCGCGTTTCGTTTAATGATATTGAAATGGATTATACCGTTTTAATTGGTGAATTAGCCA
>JBDSFC010000270.1:0-2564 GCA_039919745.1 Bacteroidia bacterium
GTTCGCTTAAATATTCACTCGCCTTGCGTACATCGAGAATATTAATATGCCCTTTTTTCATTACTACAGAAAGTTGATCTTCGTTTATTGAAGATATTATTTCTATTTCTTTTCCCGCTTTTATCCATTCTTCAGATCCACCTTTTAAAAACCCTACTGCGTTATCATAACCCACACGGGCTAACCGTGTAATTACTTCAACCTCTCGTCCTGTTTCAGCAATTACAATTATTTCTTGTTTTATATCCGGTATTAACGTTCCTATCCATGTTGCAAAACTCCCGTCAATACCAATATTAATTGAATTTGGAATAAACCCTTTTGCAAAGACATTAGCGTCTCTGGTATCAATAATTACAGCATCTGTTTCATTCGCAATAACCTCAAATTCTAAAACAGACAATTCCTTTGTGCCACGTTTCAATACATTATCAATACTATCGTAGCCTTTTATGTTTAACAAGACATTTTGAGGAAAGTATCCCGGAGGTGGAACCAGGCCGGTTAAAATTTCTTTTATAAATTCCACCTTGGTTAATTTAGGATTTAATGCATAATTAACCTGTTTTTGATGTCCCAAAGTATCTGTTCTTTCTTTACTCATGTTTTTTCCGCAGGCACTTCCTGCACCATGATTTGGATAAACAATTAGATCATCACTTAATGGCATAATTTTACTTCTTAACGAATCAAAAAGATGTCCCGCTAATTTCTCTTCTGTGAGATCTGCAATTACGTGTTGCGCCAAATCGGGCCTTCCAACATCACCAATAAACAAAGTATCGCCGGTAATTATTCCATGCTCCTTTCCGTTTTCATCAATCAGTAAATAAGTTGTGCTTTCCATAGTATGACCCGGAGTATGAATTACTTTAACGCTATATTTTCCAACTTTAAAAAGTTGATTGTCTTCTGCAATAATCGCATCGTAACCAGGTTTTGCACTCGGACCAAAGACTATTTTTGCCCCCGTTTTATTTGCCAGATCTAAGTGTCCGCTTACAAAGTCGGCATGAAAATGTGTTTCAAAAACATACTTAATTTTTGCATTATCTTTTGTCGCCCTATCAATATAAGGTTGCACCTCTCTTAATGGATCAAAAATTGCTGCTTCTCCATTATTTTCTATATAATATGCTGCATGAGCAATACATCCGGTATAAATTTGTTCTACTTTCATTGTTAATTATTTTATATCACAAATATCTAAAAGTTAAAATATTTTAATTGTAACGTTTGTTACATAACAGTATGATTCTTATCATTCTTTGCACTTTATTGTAAAAAATAATACTCCAAATAATTGTGTAATTTTGATGTGGCCCAAATAAAGATTTCTTAAAATGAATAATGTGTCAAAAAGTAATTCCATATTCAGCGATCCTGGTTTAAATGCAGAAATAGAAAAAAATGCAAGACATAAAAATTTTTCTAAAGGAGAAGTTTTAGTGAAACCCGGAGACGAGATCATATTTATTCCCATTGTTTTAAAAGGTAGTATCAGAATTATAAGGCAAAACGAAGATGGATCAGAAGTATTTTTGTACCATTTATATCCCGGGCAAACTTGCGCTATGTCTTTAACCTGTTGCCAATCTGGCAAAAAAAGTATTATTAAAGCTATAGCAGAAGATGATACAGAACTATTACAGGTTCCTGTTAAATTAACTGAAGATTGGTTTAAATATCCTGAGTGGAAAGCTTACATAAGCAGTAACTACACTAATCGTTTTGCTGAATTGATACAGGTTATCGATTTGATCGCTTTCAGCAATATGGACAAACAACTTCTTCATTATTTAGAAGAGCGTTCAAAAGCATTAAATACACGAGTTTTAGATATTACACATCAACAGATCGCAGATGAGCTTCACGCCCACCGCGAAGCCATTAGCCGCCTGCTAAGAACTATGGAACAAAAACAATTAGTACGTTTAGGCAGGAACAGTATAGAGGTTCTTACTCTAAAATAGCATAAACACTAAAACAGCTCGCAGTAAAAAAATATTACTATGACGAATATCATGTCCTTATCCAACATTTGTTACAAAGCAATACTTTAAACACCCGTATTCTTGTATCAAATTAAAACAAGATATTATGAAAAAAAATATGGGTAACATGGATAAGGTCATTAGAATACTGGTGGCTTTAGTAGTAATTGTATTATATTTTACACATCAAATTAACGGTACTTTGGCAATTATTGGTTTAGTAATTTCAGGGATATTTATTTTAACCAGCTTTATAAGCTTTTGCCCCCTTTATCTACCATTCGGAATTTCGACACGCAAAAAGGAATAGTAATTCAATTTCATTCAAAAAAAAGAAAGCAGGTGATTTAATTGTCCTGCTTTTTTAATTAAAATGAAGGTTATCCAACAAATGTTCCAGACAAACCTTTATTCAATTCCGAAATTTGTACAATAAATGAAAAGCTTAATTACAAAATATAAACTTGAAATAATTGGTGCAGCAGTTGGCTCAATTGCAGGCTGGTGTTATTGGTACTTTGTGGGCTGCGCCTCCGGAACTTGTGCCATTACTTCAAGCCCGGTAAATAG
>JBDSFC010000224.1:0-2514 GCA_039919745.1 Bacteroidia bacterium
GACTACAACCTTGAAGGCAAAGTAGACAAGATTAATGCAAGCGGAAAAAAATCTGCGATTAAGACGTGGGCACGTCGTTCAACAATTCCACCAGAGTTTGTAGGGCATACATTTGCCGTACATAACGGTGCAAAATTCATTCCGGTTTATGTAACTGAGAACATGGTTGGACATAAATTAGGAGAATTTTCACCAACTCGCGTATTTAAAGGTCACGCTGGTCATAATAAAAAATAATTAGAAACCATGGGAAAAAGAAAAAGATTAGTAGCCGAAAAGCGTAAGGAAGAGAACAAAACCTCTTATTTCGCTAAATTAAATAGTTGCCCTACATCTCCACGTAAAATGCGCCAGGTTGCGGATTTAGTGAGAGGTAAAGATGCATACCTTGCTTTAAATATTTTAAAATTCAATACTCGTGAGGCTTCTGGCCGTTTAGAGAAATTATTGAAATCTGCAATTGCTAACTACGAATTAAAAACCGGAGCTCGCGCAGAAGAAGGCGTTTTATTTGTGAAAGAAGTAATGGTAGACAGTGCTTTAATGCAAAAACGTTTACGTACTGCGCCACAAGGCCGTGGATACCGTATCCGCAAACGTTCAAATCATGTTACTTTAATTTTAGACACCAAAAATATTAAATAAGAAATGGGACAAAAAGTAAATCCAATAGGCTTCAGATTAGGTATCATCAAAGGATGGGATTCAAACTGGTTTGGAGGTAAACATTACGCAGATAAATTAGTTGAAGATAACACTATCCGTAACTATTTAAAAGCGCGTTTAGCGAAAGGTAGCATTTCTAAAATCGTTATCGAAAGAACTCTAAAATTAATCACTGTTACTATCAATACAGCTCGTCCTGGTATCATTATCGGAAAAGGTGGTAAAGAAGTAGATAAATTAAAAGAAGAATTAAAAAAAATCACTACAAAGGAAATTCAAATAAATATCTTTGAAATTAAACGTCCCGAATTAGATGCACGCTTAGTTGCAGATTCTATCGCTCGTCAAATTGAAGGCCGTATTTCTTTCCGTCGTGCCGCAAAAATGTCAATGGCTAGTACAATGCGTTTAGGTGCAGAAGGAATTAAAATTAAAGTTTCTGGCCGTTTAGGTGGTGCAGAGATGGCTCGTACAGAAGGTTACAAAGAAGGAAGAACTCCTTTGCATACTTTACGTGCAGATATTGATTACGCTGTAGCAGAAGCTCACACTTCGTATGGTCGTATCGGTATCAAAGTTTGGATCTGCCGTGGTGAGATCTTCGGAAAACGTGATCTTTCTCCAAATGCAGGTTTAATGTCTAAAGACAAAAAATCGGGTGGAAGCGGAGATCGTCCAAACAATGACCGTCCAAAGTTCAACGGTAAAAAAAGAACTAAAAGAGAAGAAAAATAATTTTACATAAGTAGATAAAATTTATTGTCATGTTACAACCAAAAAGATCAAAATATAGAAAATCTCAAAAGATGAAGATTAAAGGCGACGCAAAACGTGGCCACGAATTAGCCTTCGGTTCTTTTGGAATTAAAGCAATGGATGAGTGCCGTATGACTGGTCGCCAGTTAGAAGCAGCCCGTATTGCAATTACCCGTTTCATGAAACGTGAAGGCCAGGTTTGGATTCGCGTATTTCCTGATCGCCCAGTTACATCAAAACCTGCAGAGGTTCGTATGGGTAAAGGTAAAGGTGCTCCAGAGTATTGGATGGCTCCTATTAAACGTGGACGTATTTTGTTTGAAGCAGAAGGTGTGCCTTTAGCTGTAGCAAAAGAAGCTTTACGTTTAGCTGCACAAAAATTACCAATCACTACCAAGTTTATCGTACGTAGAGATTATGTTGAAGAAGTAGTTGCTAAATAATTGAATAATAATAGATTAAGCAAATTTTAGTTGAACCGTTACTTTAATTAAAAAATGTTTAAACCGGGACAGAAAATACCGGAAACAAAACAAAAAATAAAAAATGAAAACAAACGACATATCAGCTTTATCAGATCAAGAATTAATTGAGAAGATAAAAGAAGAAAAAGCGGGATTAAATAAAATGACATTAAATCATGCTATTTCTCCTGTAGAAAAACCGTCTGTAATTCGCGTTAACCGCAGAAATATAGCACGTATGTTAACTGTATTAAATCAACGTAACAAAGCATCTAAATAACATTGCTTCATGGAAGAAAGAAATTTAAGAAAAGAAAAAATTGGTGTCGTAAAAAGTAACAAGATGGATAAAAGCATCGTTGTTGCTGTTATGCGTAAAGTAAAGCACCCGAAATATGGTAAGTTCCTTAAAAAAACAAGCACATTCGTAGCTCATGATGAGAAAAACGAATGCAGTATTGGAGATACCGTTAAAATTGCAGAAACCCGCCCTTTAAGCAAAACTAAAAACTGGCGTTTGGTTGAAGTAATTGAAAAAGTTAAATAATTAGCGTTAATCGTAGTAAAGAAATTTTAAAATGATACAGAACGAATCGAGATTATCAGTAGCCGATAACAGTGGTGCCAA
>JBDSFC010000390.1:0-4970 GCA_039919745.1 Bacteroidia bacterium
GCATATCTTCGTTTAAATAGGCTTTAGAATCAGGATCCGATACGGTGAAAGCACTAATAAAATAAGTATCAAAATACTCCTTCATTTTATTAACCGTATAGTCACTATCAAGGCAATTCAATTGTGATAGCATAATTAATTCTGCTTTCGCTTTTTCAAAGATCTCGGTTGCAATTGTCATAGTAACGTTTTTACGGCGTAAAAATAGATATTTTGTTAGTGACATCCTGCTACAAAGCATAGTATTTTAGGATCATTGTCTAAATTTGCCCTCATGGTAAATCAATCCCGTTTTTGCTAAGAAATCCCTAAGCTAAGTCCTTCAAGGAACATGATCGTAATTTTGTACCGTAAAATAAAAACTTAAATTACGATAGGTAGAAAGGAAAACGAATAAAGTTGGGTTATCGGTTGTACTTCGCGTTGATTTGGAGGACAGGTGAGAAATTAGTCGTAACTTCAATGCAATGAAATTTATATTAATAATATTTGTTTTTATTTCATTTTTGGCGTGTACAAAAGATGTTGGTAAAATCCAGAATTAGCTTTTTCAGATTCTGCTCTGTTTGATAGTATAAATAAATCTGATTTTAATTACTATAAAATAGCCAGGCCTTACTTCCAGGAACCAACGGCCCTCATGGCCCCTATAAATTAAGATTTAATGAGATTGGCTTTAATGCATTAACTGATAACTGCAAACTTCCTCTTGCACTCACTATGCCAAATGGATTGCTCATTGTTAAAGATATTTACAATGGGCCTGGTAACATTACGCTTCATGCATTTATGTATAAGAGGTCCGGTTCATGGTAATGCGAAGAAATTAAACCTGATAAAACTGTTTTGTATAGCGTGGGCAAAAATCCATCCGTTTGTATTAACTGCCATACACAAAATGGAGATAGAGACTTGGTAACAACCTTCAACTTTCATTAAGGTTAGAAAGCTAGTTTTAATGAGTTGTACTTCATTGCGACAATCTCTGCAATAATCCGCTATTACAGTTGTAATTCTATTTTATTGAAGACCTCATTTTGGGAAACATCATTACACAAAAAAAACTATTTCTAAATAGAAATAGTTTTAATTTATATATATCAATTTTTACTTTTCGATTTCTTCAAGTGCCTCTACATTGATTGCTGATTCCGCAATTTCTGTTAAAGTAACATCTGCATTTTTTTCCTGATCAAGAATTGATTCTAATATCGAGGCCACTTCATCCAAACGTAACAAGGTTGCGAATGTTCTCAAAGTTCCATAAGTGGCAATTTCATAATGCTCTACTTTTTGCCCGGCTAAAATAATTCCTGCATCACGCATTCCACCTTTATCGGTGTCTTTCATAATCTCTTCTCCTTCTTTTAAAAGACCCGCCATAGCTTCACATTTTTTAGCTACAGCTTTTTTACCGATTAGCTTGAATACTTTTTCAACGTTCTTAACTTGACCTTCAGTTTCTTTTAAATGGTTTTGCAATGCTTTAATTAATAAAGGTGACGAAGCATTTTTAGCCATTTTAGGTAAAGCCTTTGTTAAAGCTTTTTCTGCCCAATAAATGTCTTTCATTTCATCTTCAAACAATTTCATCAATTTAGAATGTTCAACGTTATTAGAGTTAGCTTTTTTACCTTTGCCTTTTGGCGAAGACTTTGTATCTGTTTTCATACTATTTTATTTTAGGTTATTTATGTGATTTTTATTTCCGTACATATAAGTTGTTTTAACAATTCTCCAAAATTATGCCTAAAGTAATAACTCAATAAATGGCAAAATGTTTTTAACATGAGGACAATAGTGCCCATAATGTGGTTTGCTTCTTAAAATTAATAAAATTATAATCAACCGTTATTTTAATTGATATATGTGTTGCTTCTTGGAAATTGCTGCAGTTTATTAGTTATTACTTTCACCTGATTTTGGGGAATACAGTGAAAGTAAGTTTTGATCTATAGCATAAACGAATTTCTACTTAAATCATAACGAATTTTTCAGTTGGCACATTGTTAGCACTATTTATTGTAAAAAATGGTTAAAACTTACCCGGCAGAAAAGCCTAAGAAAAAGAAACGCTGGAAGATTGTACTTCTTAGCATCGTAGTGATTTTGATAGTTGCACGGCTTATTCTGCCCTATGTAGTCCTAAAATACGTAAATAAAACACTGGGAAATATTAAAGAATATTACGGGCATGTGGAGGATATCGACATCGCATTAATACGAGGCGCTTATAAGATCAATAATATTAAATTGGTTAAACAGGATTCAGTAACGCATGTTAAAGATACAATGACCTTTTTCTCTGCTCAAGAAATTGACCTTTCGGTGGAATGGAAAGCTATATTTAAAGGAAAAATAGTTGGAGAAATATATGTAGAGAATCCGGTTTTAAATTTCATAAAAGGAAAGCATAAAAACGAAGACACAAAGGCGGATACATCTGATTTTAAAGACGTCATAAAAAAGCTAATGCCTTTAACGATCAATCATTTTCAGATCAATAACGGACAAATTCATTTTAAAGATCCCTACAGTTCTCCTATTGTTGATGTACCTATGAAAAATATTCACGTGGAAGCGGATAATTTATCAAACGCAAATGACAGTAATAAAGTATTACCATCAAGCATAAAAGCAACTGGTGATCTTTACGGAGGTAAACTAAAGATAGATGTAAAGCTTAACGCATTGGAAAAAAAACCAACCTTCGATTTAAATGCAGATATAAGCAATGTAAATATGATAGACCTCAATCCCTTCTTTAAAGCATATGGAAAATTTGAAGTGGAAAAAGGAAATTTTGGTTTATACACTGAGTTCGCAGCAAAAGACGGTGCTTTTAAAGGATATGTAAAACCTCTTTTAAAAGATTTAAAAATAAAACATGAAGGCGATGCTGGTGAGATTTTGTGGTCAGAAGTGGTAAGCGGCGTAGCATGGATTTTTAAAAATCATAGTAAAGATCAGGTGGCTACAAAAGTTCCCATAGAAGGAAGATTTGATCAACCGAATACCGGCTTATGGACGGCTATTAGTTATGTTTTAAAGAACGCTTTTGTTTCTGCGTTAGCGCCTTCAGTTGAAAATACAATAGATATTGGCAAGGTTGAGAAACAACCTGAAAAGAAAACACTCTTACAGAAAGTTTTCGGTAAAAAAGATAAAAAAGAAAATAATAGCAAAGAACATAAGAAAAACCGGAAAAAATAAATATGAATAAATTTAAAGATTATTTTAAAAATCTTACAGGTGTCATAAAAAAAACAGCAAATGCGTGGATAGCTGCTGATCCCTTCAGGCAAAGTGCAGTCATATCTTATTATGCTATCTTTTCTATTCCCGCACTATTAGTAATAATTATCACATGTGTTGGCTCAGCTTTCGGCCAAGAGGCTATTCAGGGAAAAATTTCCGGTCAGATAAGCGGGGCGATGGGTGCGGATACTGCCAAACAGGTGGAAGACATGATTGCTAAAGCTGGTTCGCAAAAAAATTCTTTAATAGCGACTATCATCAGCATCGTAACCCTTATTTTAGGAGCAACGGGTGTTTTTGCTCAGTTGCAGACTTCGCTAAATTTAATTTGGGAAGTGAAAGTAGTAGCAAAGAAAAAATTTCTTAAAACATTAAAAGATAAACTGTTTTCATTTGGTCTTATTTTGTCAATAGGTTTCCTTATGCTGATATCCCTACTTCTCACTACAGGATTAGAAGCTTTTAGCGGTTGGGTAAAAGTTCATCTTCCGGATTTTATGCTAGTGGTTTTTAAATTATTGAATTTTATAATTTCTTTCGGAGGAGTAAGCGTGTTATTTGCATTGATGTTTAAGATTTTACCAGACGCAAAAATTAAGTGGCGTGATGTATGGATAGGCGCTATTGCCACATCTTTATTATTTATACTTGGCAAATTTGGTTTAGGAATTTACTTTGCAAAGGCTAGTCCGGGCTCTACATATGGAGCTGCAGGTTCCATTATTCTTATTATGCTTTGGGTTTCATACTCCTCTATGATCTTATTCTTTGGAGCAGAGTTTACAAAACAATATGCTGTAAGCAAAGGTAGAAACGTTGAACCTAAAGCCGGAGCTGAGCTGATTGAACATGAGGAAAAAGAAAAGAAAAAATAATCAGAAGTGTGTTGCATAATTCAGATCGTTCGACGACATCATTAAAGCAATTAGCAAAGCGGTATCAGAAAGTTAATTCACACTATCTTCGGAATTTTAAGTGTTATCTGGCATAGAATTTGAAACAGTTGGGTAACATTAAAAAATAAAACTATGAACAGCAACGAATTTAAAATAAAAGGTAACTGGAACGAACTTAAAGGCAAGGTAAAGCAAAAGTATGGCGAGTTAACCGACGATGATTTGACTTACGAAGAAGGCAAAGACGACGAATTGTTAGGCCGTATTCAAAAACGTATTGGTCAGACAAAAGATCAGGTTATTGATTGGATCCAAAAACTATAATTGAATAATTATTACAAAAAAGGCGTGCTTTAAAAACACGCCTTTTTTTATATGTTTATTTAGTTGATTGGACAATACACCAGCTCTTTCCATTCCGACCAGCTATTGGTTTCGAAGTCATATTTACGAGCTTTGTTATTTTTCAATTCATAAAATAATTTTCCATCACTATTGTATCCCTTTGTCTCTTTAGCTACATAATCGGTAACAACAGTTTCTTGTATTCTACCTGCTTTATAACTCATGGTTTTATCCATACTTTGTTCGCGTTTGCCATTATAGCTTATTTCTCTTACAACTTTAGCGGTATCCACTTTACCGTTAATTTCAATAAGATTAATATCTTCAGTTTTACTTATTGTTTCGTCAGGATTAGAATATTGTATCCGTCGCGAATTAAATACACCATTAGTATCGGTATAGGTAAGAATATATTTGTTTCCAATGTATTCGTGAGTAGTAATGTCTGCAATTAGAACAGAACCGTTAGCT
>JBDSFC010000455.1:0-2500 GCA_039919745.1 Bacteroidia bacterium
AGTATCATGATGAAAACCGCTGAAAAACTAAAAGAAGTTAGCGAAAGATTAAAAATTAAGATCATTTATAAATCAAGTTTTTTAAAAGATAACCGCAGTAGTTTAAAATATTACGATGGACCAGGATTGGAAAAAGGAATGAAAATTCTTGCAAAAGTAAAAGAGCAATTCGGTTTTCCGTTATTAACGGATATTCATGAAAGTTACCAGGCAGCTATTGCAGGCGAAGTGTGTGATGTATTACAGATACCTGCGTATTTGTGTATGCAAAGTTCATTACTGGTTGCTGCGGCCAAAACAGGAAAGGTTGTAAATATTAAACATGGTCAGTTCTTAGCACCGGATAATATGAAACATCCGGCGCAAAAATGTAAAGATGCAGGTAATGATAATATAATTTTAACTGAACGCGGATATGTTTTTGGATATAATGACCTGATCGTTGATCCAAGAAGTTTTTTTCATATGAATAATTTAGGTTACCCTGTTGTATTTGACGTAACACATTGTGTACGTAAATATGGTATTCCAAGTGCCGATGCAAAAGGCGGTGCGCGTGAATTTTTACCGGTATTAAGCAGGGCGGGAGTGGCAAGTGGTATTGATGGAATGTTTATTGAAACTCATCCAGAGCCTTCAACAGCTTTATGTGATGCAGCTTCGCAATTATGTGTTTATGATCTTGAAGAGTTCTTAAAACCAATTATTGATATCCATAACGTGGTAAGAAAATACGATATGCTTTAATTTTAGTTTATATTAAAAAAATAACCACATAGTATATTTCTATGTGGTTATTTTTTTGAGCTATCGGTTAGGCCATTTCAAAATATAATTTTTCCATTTCATTTAAATTCTCATTCCAGCTAAAATTTTCGGAGACCCTTTGAAAGGCATTTTTTGCCATAGTTGTTCTTAATTCATGATCTATTAAATACTTTTCCATTGTTAAAAAGATGTCTTGTGGCGATGTTGATCTCGTTATCAAACCAATGCTTTCATCAGGTATAAGATCTTTAAAACCATCCACATCACTTACTATTACCGGAATCTTGCAGGCCATTGCTTCAGCAACACTAACACCAAAACTTTCTATTTCAGAAACATTTACTAAAACATCCATCGTATTTAAATAAGCAGGAATATGATCGTGAGGCACTGCTCCAACCATTTCTACCTTATTATTTAAATTAAAGTAGCTGATAAGTTCAAATAAATTTTCTTTTTGAGATCCATCACCAACAATTTTTAGTTTTAATGGGATAGTTGGATACTTTTTTGATAATGAATAAAAGGCAATAATGGCTTTATCAATATTATAAATTGGTTCAAGATTTTTCACAATACCAAACGTAAATTCATTATGTGGTTCTTGTAAATTATTTGCGTAAAAAACATTTAAATTTACACCAAAAGGAATAACGTAAGGTTGTTTTTTTGTGTAATTCAAAATCTCTTTTTTTAATACGGTTGATGTTACACAAATTTTATTTGTCCTGAAAAAAACAAATTTTAAGATCAATTTATTTAAAAAGTTTTTCTTTGGGAACTCCATTACGTCACTTCCCCAGGCCGAAACAATAAATGGTTTAAAAAATGTAAGAGCGCCTAACAGTCCGTAGCTTGACGCATAATGGGAATGAACAACATCCGGTTTAAATTTTAATACCTGGTAAATTAATTTTGGCCATAAAAGCAAATATGCCAGCTTATTAAGAAGGTCTTTTTTTGATCTCTTTTCTTTTTTATTTAAACAGATAATGTTTTTACGAGATGCGAACCAGTCTTCGTCAGAATTATTAAACGAAAAAATGCCAATTTCAAAACCATCATTAGCAAGGCCCAAAACCCATTTTTGGGTGTGAGAAGAATTAATATCGGCTAAAATTAAAATGCGTGGGGTCATAAAGCTTTTCAGTATGACTACGCGATAATTAAGAAGTTTAATTACATTAAAAAATTAACAAATTTTTAAGTTTCAGGAATTAGTTTTTATTCCTTACAAAATAAATGATCGTTCCAATTACAGCTACAATTGCTAAACTGAAAAAGAAGATCTTTAATGCGCTATATGGTCTTTCGCCCTGCACTTCACCTGTTCTGGCATTAATTGTAAAACGATAAACTTTCTCATTGTATTTGTAAGCACTGATCCATAATGGCAATAAAATATGCTTAAAAGAAATATCATTGTAATCGGTACTTATGGAATCGATCTGTTGTGTATCACCACCAATATCAGATCTAACGGTGCCTTGAATAATAGGTAGCATACGTTGTTTAGCTTCTTCAAAACCTGGTTTAAGCTCTGTTTGATAACTTTCCGTTACAAAGCCTGCGAGGAACTGATCGTTATAACTCACTAATTCCGGTAGATCCCAAGGCTCAAGGTCCTGAACCAATTTTTTTGGTAAAGAGTTAGAAGCACAAATTAAAATATCATCAAACGAATTATTTACCGTGCCGCTGGCATGAAACCAATTGGTGTGGCGTACCTGGC
>JBDSFC010000295.1:0-12002 GCA_039919745.1 Bacteroidia bacterium
GTGTAATATAGCTTTTTCACAAGTACTGCATTGCTACATAATAGTCAAAACGGGAAGCAGAATATCCCGCTTCCTGCTTTTGGCGGCTAATAAATTTAATCTAAAAAAATAAAATATGAAAAAACGAATCACAAACACTTTAGCAGTTATTTTATTAATTGCTTCATTCACTAGCTGTAAGACAAGCGTAAAAAAAGAAATCATTGAAACCTACAAAGTGGAAAATGCGTTTTACGAGAAAGACCTTGAGGATAAGGTAAACGTAAAGGATCAATTAATAGAGGAAACAGAACGCAATTTTAATGAATTTGTGAATGACATTGATCCGAAAAAGAAAAATAATTTTGAAAAAGATCCGGCTCAAACTGAAATAAGTAATAAAAAATCTTGTATAGTTGAACTTGCCGAAGAATTTCAAGTAAATAATGACAGCCTTCAATTTATTATTAATATAAGCAAAGTGTTTTTGGCTTCGCTTGAAAGCACTAAACTAAAAGAAGAAGAAGCGGCTAAACAATGGAATAGGTATAAAACACGAATGCAATCGTTTCAATCAAAAAGCGATAGTTTATCAATAGAAATGACCAATGTTAAAACCGATACTTACGAATTATATCACCACTTAATAACTAAATACGGCAATCAGAATACTGACCGAACAAATAAAAAAAGCAAAAAGAAATAAAATACATTACCTATTATCGGGGAATTGGGACTATTCTAACTAGTTATAAGTTGATTCCATTTCCGTTTAGGTTAAACTTAGTTTTGATTTCCCGATATATTATTACGCACTTCAAATAAAACATGAAAAAAATAAATTTTCTTAGCGCACTATTAATTGCAATATTTTTGTTGCCTACTTTTAAAGAGATTAATGCTCAGGATACCTTATCTTATACAGTTGAAAAAGCTGAAGAAACTTTCTTAAAGAAGAACTTATTTCTATTGGCCTATAAGTGCAATGTTGATAAGCAGAGCGCACTTATTATACAATCTAAAGCCTATCCCAACCCAATATTTTCAGCAAATATTAATGTTTATGATCCTGAAAATGACATTTATTTTCATACAGATGAAACCGGCCAAAAAGACTTCATGTTCGAGCAATTAATAGTTTTAGGTGGTAAAAGAAAAGTCGGTATTGAAATTGCTAAAACAAATAAGCAAATAGCAGAGGCTGAACTTTCCGATATTTTACGAAACTTAAAATTTCAACTCCATAAATCATTTTATAGCATTTACCAATACCAAAATAATATCGGCAAGTTTGAAAAACAATTACAGCTGTTAGATACTTTGATTACATCATATGAAATACAGGCGGCAAAGGGAAACATTTCATTAAAAGATGTAATAAGATTGAAGTCTGTTTACCTAAAAGTTAATAATGAAAAGGCGCAAAACATTCAATTACAAAACGAAGAAAATAAAAACATACAACTTTTAATTCAGGAACAAGGTGTTTTTGTTCCATTAGTTAAAAACGAAACCTTGGAGACTTACGCAAAGCAATATACTTTAGATGAGTTAGAAACAAAAGCCTTAGCTCAAAGACCTGATTTGAATTTGAGTAATAACACCCTTAAATTATCTGAGTTGAATTTTAAGCTTCAAAAAAAAGTCAGTATTCCTGATGCCGTTTTTAACGTATCAACAGATCAAAGAGGAGGTGCTTTTAAAAATCAAATCAATGCGGGAATTTCTTTGCCATTACCATTATGGAATTATAACAAGGGAAATATAAAAGCCGCTCAAAGCGATATTAGTTTTAATAATTATATGTTAGAGGAAAGAAAAAAAGAGGTTAAAGCAGAAGTGTTTGAGGCCTTTCAAAACATGAATCGAAGTATAAAAGAATATGCTAAGTCAAAAACATTATACAATGAAGATTTTGACGTTGTATTTAAAAGTGTAAATCAAAATTTCACAAAAAAAAACATAAGTATTATTGAATTTGTTGACTTTTTTGAAGGATACAATGAAGCATTAAAGGAGTTTGAAAGAATCAAAAGTCAAATAGCAATTAATGCTGCCGAAATAAACTATGTTACAGGAACAAAATTATACTAAAAATATCAGAATATGCGAGTACTCAATTTCATCATACCAATATCATTTGCATTTATTATACATGGATGCAAATCTAAACCCGAAGCAGAAGTTAAAGTAAAGTTTGCCCTAACAGACACGATGATGCACCGATGTCAATTCTTAGTGGTAAAAAAAGAACAAGTCAAGAATCAATTAAAACTATTCGGAAAAATAACTGCGGATAATAATCGTTTAGCGCAAGTATACCCCATTATGGGAGGAAGTGTTTTGAAAATTAATGTAGAATTGGGGGATTACGTTAAACAAGGGCAGGTATTAGCAACGGTAAGAAGTGGCGATGTAGCCCAATTAAAGAAAGAAAAATTGGACGCGCTTTCTGATTTAGCACTAGCGGAAAAAAACGTTCAAGTAGCTAAAGATCTATTCGCCGGAAAATTAAATTCTGAAAAAGATGTAATTGCTGCCGAAAAAGAACTTGAAAAGGCAAAGTCTGAAATTGGAAGGATAAATGAAGTGTATAATATTTATCATTTAAAGGGAGGCACAATATATGATATACTCTCACCAATTGATGGATTTGTAGTTCTTAAAGATATTAATCAGAATGAATTGTTACGTAACGATAAATCTGATATTATTTTTTCGATTGCACAAATTGATGAAGTGTGGGCAGTAGCCAATGTGAATGAATCTGACATTTCCAGAATAAAAGTTGGTTATGATGCAATTATTCAAACAATCGCATACCCAGATGAAGTTTTTAAAGGAAAAATCGACAGAGTTTTTAACGCTATTGATCCAGAAACTAAAGCGATGAAAGCGATAGTGAAAATTAAAAATAATGATTTAAAATTAAAACCTGAAATGAATGCTTCTATAAGCTTAAACTATTTAGAAGGAAAAGAATTAATAGCAGTGCCAACAGGAGCAGTAATTTTTGATAAAAGTAAATATTGGATAATGGTATTCAAAAGCCGAAATGAAATAGAAACACGGCAGGTGAAAATTCATAATCAAACCGGTGAAATAACATATTTAACTTCGGGTTTAAATGAAAGTGAAAAAATAATCTCAAAAAATGGTTTATTAATTTATGACGCACTAAACGATTAATAGCTATGAATAAATTTATTAAAAATATTATAAGCTTCTCATTAAAGAATAAAGCATTTACTTTTTTTTGGGTTGGATTAATAGTAATTGCAGGAATATTCAGTTATGTCAAAATTCCAATTGAAGCTTTTCCTGATGTAACAAACACGCAAATTATTATTGTTACTGAATGGAATGGAAGAAGTGCAGAAGAAGTAGAGCGATTTGTTACAACTCCCATTGAAATTGCTATGAATAGCGTACAACGTAAAACAAATGTGCGTAGCATAACTATGTTCGGTTTATCGGTTATAAAAATTATTTTTGAAGATGATGTAGAAGATTTTTTTGCAAGACAACAGGTAAATAATCAATTAAGAAACGTACAACTCCCGGTTGAAGTTGAACCTGATGTTCAACCGCCTTATGGTCCAACCGGAGAAATTTATAGATATATTTTAAAAAGCGACAAAAGAGATACTCGCGAATTATTAACCATTCAAAATTGGGTAATTGACCGTCAGCTGCGCGCAGTACCAGGAATAGCTGATGTGGTTGCATTTGGAGGGCAAGAAAAAATTTATGAACTATCAGTAGATCCACTGCGGTTAAAAAAATATAATTTAACCCCATTACAGGTTTATGAAGCGGTTACAAAAGCAAATTTAAATGTAGGTGGTGATGTTATTGTTAAAAGTGGGCAGGCATATGTTGTTCGTGGATTGGGTTTGCTAAACAGTATTAGTGATATTGAAAATACCATAGTAGCCGAGTATAATGATAATCCTGTATTAGTAAAAAACATAGCCAAAGTCGAGGAAAGTTCAGCCCCTCGCGTTGGGCAAGTAGGGTTAAACCAACAAGACGATGTGGTTGAAGGAATTGTAGTCATGCGTAAAGGTGAGAATCCCAGTAATGTATTAGCTTCTTTAAAGAAAAAAATAAATGAGTTAAATACAAAAACGCTGCCTTCTGATGTGAAAATGGAAGTTTTTTATGACAGAGATAATCTCATGAATTATTGTACCACAACTGTGATGCACAATTTACTAGAAGGTATAATTTTAGTTACTGTTATAGTTCTTTTGTTTATGGCTGATTGGAGAACAACATTAATTGTTTCAGTTATTATTCCACTAGCACTTTTATTTGCTTTTTTATGTTTGAGTTTAAAAGGTATGAGTGCTAATCTACTGTCGTTGGGGGCGATTGATTTTGGAATCATCATTGACGGAGCCGTTGTTATGGTGGAAGGTTTATTTGTTGCTCTAGATCATTTGGCGCATGAACGAGGAATGGGAGCATTTAATAAACTAAGTAAATTAGGATTAATTAAAAAACAAGGTACAAGACTGGGTAAGGCAGTATTTTTCTCCAAACTTATAATTATCTCAGCCCTACTACCAATTTTCTCGTTTCAAAAAGTAGAAGGTAAAATGTTTTCTCCTTTGGCATGGACTTTAGGCTTTGCTTTATTAGGAGCCCTATTGTTTACTTTGACCTTGGTACCGGTATTATCTTCAATCTTACTAAAGAAGAATGTAAAAGAAAGGCATAATCCATTTACAGAGTTTTTCAATCGCTTAGTATTAAAGGGTTTCAGAAAAACCTTTGTAAATAAAAGAACAAGTGTAATTGTATCAGTACTAATTTTTGCGGCTACAATTTTTTCTACGAGATGGTTGGGTACAGAGTTTTTGCCGCCATTAAATGAAGGTGCTTTATGGGTAGAGGCAAAAATGCCTATGAGTTATTCGTTGGATAATACAGTGGAAATGGTAGCAGTACTCCGACAAGAATTAATGAGTTTTCCGGAAGTAAATGGTGTTTTATCTCAAACAGGGCGTAGCAATGACGGAACTGATCCGAGCGGATTTTATTATGTTCAAATGCAAGTTAACTTAAAACATAAGGATGATTGGGAACGAAAAATTACAATGGATGGTTTGGTAGAAGAAATGGATAAAAAATTAAAAAACTTTCAGGGTATTGTTTACAATTACTCTCAGCCAATTATTGATAATGTTGCAGAATCAGTTGCAGGAATAAATGCCTCTAATGCCATAAAAATATATGGCGATGATTTGAATACATTGGATGAAATAGCAAACAAAATAATAGATCAGGTCAAAGATGTAGAAGGAATAAAAGATGTTGGAATTTTAAGAAACGTTGGACAGCCGGAAATAAGCGTATTATTTGATGAGGAGAAAATGGCTATTTACGGAGTACAAAAATCTGAAGCTCAAAGTTTGATTGAAATGGCAATTGGCGGTAAAACAGCTTCACAAAAATATGAGGGTGAGCGGCGGTTTGATATCCGCGTTCGCTATCAAAAAGATTATCGTAAAAACGAAGAGGATATTATGAATTTAATGGTTCCTACGTTAAGAGGCCGCTCTATCCCTTTAAAGGAAATTGCCATTGTAAGAACGGTAACCGGACCAGCTTTCATTTATCGCGATAACACTAAACGCTTTATTGGTGTAAAATTCTCTATTCGTGAAAGAGATTTAGGAAGTACAATAGCTGATGCGCAAAAAAAAGTAAATGATAATATTAAATTGCCCGAAGGTTATGATATAGGGTGGACAGGTGAATTTGAAAATCAGGTAAGAGCAACAGATCGTTTGTCTCAGGTTGTTCCGATAAGTTTGATCTTAATTTTTGTATTACTTTTTATAATGTTTGGCAACATCAGAGATTCATTATTGGTATTGGCAAATGTACCATTCGCCTTAATCGGAGGTATTATAGCCTTGCATATTACGGGAATGAATTTTGGCATTTCGGCTGGTGTTGGTTTTATTGCATTATTTGGTATATGCATTCAAAATGGTGTTATTCTCATCTCTGAATTTCAGAATAATCTTTCTAAAAAAATAACGCTTACAACTGCAATTCTAAACGGTGTGCAATCAAGAACCCGCCCCGTAATTATGACAGCCTTAATGGCAGCTATTGGTCTTTTACCGGCGGCTTTATCAACCGGAATTGGATCAGAATCTCAAAAGCCATTAGCTATTGTTATTATAGGGGGATTGGTTACGGCAACAGTTTTTACTCTTTTAATTTTTCCAATTTTTTATTATCGCGCTATAAAAAAGAGGCACTTAATTGATGGGCTATAATTAATGGAAATAGCAGCATACTTGAATGACATGTGGAATTATGTACAGATACATTAAATGTAATAGAGTAAATTAATATAATTCTAAATCGAGAGGGCTTGCGAGAAATAATTTTATTAGTATAGTTGTAGAGGTTTTGAAAAAATTAAAATCCTGTAAAAATCGATTAATATTTCTTTACAAGATCTTTACCGCACTCGGGGCAAACGCCAGGCTCGTTGACAATTATTTCAGGGTGATTTGTGCATGTATAAGTTATAAATCCCCTGTGGATAGCTTGTTTGATTGTTTCAAAGCAAACATTAATGATATTTTTGGTAGGTTTCATAGTAATAAGTTTTCGAATTACTTTTTCTTTTTATCTGTTTCCTTTACTGTAGTTTTTGGATGTTTATCAGCATATTTTTTTGTTACATAAAGCCCTGTTTCTGCATCCCTATGATGAGTTGTTGTTTCGGACTTCTTATTAGTTTTTTTAGCTGCCATGATAAATTAATTTTAATAAATATTTTATTATTAACGATGATTCTTCATTTGTCCGATGGTTGTATTTAATAAAGTCGAAACTTTTTCAATAGCCGTGTTTAAAGCTCCTTCAATAGTATTTGCATTACTGGTAACAGCAATAGGCTGTTTACCTTCTATTCTTACTTCCAGAACACAATGTTTATCATCCTTACTGTTTTTATTTCCATTCTCATCCGACAGATGAATTTCTATGCGTGAAAGGTGTTCACTATATCGATCTAATGAATCCTTTACTAACTGGGTAAAATAAGTGACTGTGTTTTCTTTTCCGGAGATGTTATTATCTGTGTTTATTTGAATTATCATTTTTCCAGGTTTTATTTTATGATTATTAATTGAATAGTGATAGCTGAAATTATTACGATTAAAACTATTAAAGGCAACTTCTTTCTGTAGTGTTTAACTAAGTTACATGTAATTATTTATCTTTTATATTTAAAATGAAATAGTTACGCACATAATTATTTATAATATTTTAATGTCAACAAAAATTAACTTTTATTTTTTATTTGATTTTTCGCCACTTTTTAAATTTACATTTAAATCAGGAATTCCAACGACTTGAAAAGTTGCTGAAGCAAATTTAATTTCGCCTTGTGTTGCTTCAATTTGTTTAAGAATTTTTGTAAACAATTCTGTTTTAGTGAAGCGCCTTTTTTTAAAACTTACCACATAACGCAAAGTAAATTCAACCCAATTGTCATTCGCGATTAATGATACCATTGGTTCTGTTTGGGCATCTTCGAGCCGGTATTGGCGTTGAAGGGATGTCCACTTTTCGTGAGAAAGCTCTGTTAAGTCTCCTGCTACATCTTTTCCGATTTGCAATAAAATAGATGTTGTTTTATCATAATTGCTACCATAAGAGATTGGAATTTTTATTTCGTCCCATAAAAAAGGGAAATCGCCGGAATAATTAAAAACAGGTTCTTTAAAAACAAAGCTGTTAGCAATTAAAACAATTCTACCGTTATAAAGATCTCCGTCCACCCACTGCCCTGTTTCCATAATAGTAGTCCTTAAAACACCAATATCCATCACATCGCCCTTAATTCCACCCAACTGAACTCTATCTCCTGTTTTATAAAACCCACCAAACATAATAGCCATCCATCCTGCAAACGAAGCAATTACCTCCTGCAAAGCAAAAGCAATTCCTGCACCCGCCACCCCAAAAGCAACAGTAAGGCCTCCTAACTTATTACTATAAACAATGGTTGCCAACAAAATTGTTAAGGTATAACCTAAAAAGGAAGCGATTTTTTTTGCTTTATAACGATTATCGCCATCTTTAATTTTACTAAAAAGTGTACGTTGTAGCGTTTTTACAATTATCCAAATTATAATTATGCCAACAACCAGTGTGGCGATCTTACCAATAGTTGGATCAAAAAGAATTTTTTTTATTTGTTCTGACATATAAATATTTTTTAGCTTTTTATTTTATAATGACTCTACTTTTTCAATAAATTTATTTATTGCCGCATCATTATAAACCCCATAAGCATTAATAATAAGTGACTTTCGCGCGCCATCTTTTTTTGCTAGTGCATACAAAATACTGTTGTCAGATGGATTTGAGCATCCTTCAAACCTGCAAATATGTTCTATTTGCCATTCGTTCGGATGCAATGTTGCAATTTCGTTTGGCAAGATTTCAGAATTATACCCTTCTTTTTGTAATCTGTTTGTTGCTTGTGATAACGTTTCCATGTAAGTCATTATTCCTCCTTTTTTATATGAACATTAAAGCTCGGTGCACTATAATCTTTTGAAAGGTAATTTTCAGGAATGGTTGTCATATTACCATCTCTTGCTGCACGGTAATGTGGTGATAAAATTTCAATGCCTGCTTCATTGCAACAATCCTGAATATTAGCGTGAAGCTGCGAGTAAATTGCCGCTTGTTTATTTGCCTCTTTGGTATATGCATTCACCTGGTAGGAAACATAAAAATCGTCAAGGCTAGTTTGCAAAACAAACGGTTTAGGCTCTTTTAAGAGTAAATCTGTTCTATCTGCTGCATTAATTAATGCCTCATGCATTTTTTTCCAAGGCACATCATAACCAATGGTTACAGTAGAATGCATAATCAATCCCTGATCCTGTGCATTGCTTGAGTAATTTATTGTATGACTTGATAAAACAGTAGAATTAGGTACTGTTATATCTTCGTTTTTAATCGTTCTTATACGTGTAACCAACATTGTTTTTTCTAAAACATCGCCAACAACCTCTCCTATTTTAACACGGTCGCCTATTTTAAATGGACGCATATAAGTAATTACAAGCCCTGCAATCATATTTGTAATTGCTGAAGAGGATCCCAAAGAAAGTAGTACGCCTAAAAAAACAGAAACACCCTGAAAGGCTGCTGAATCAGAACCCGGTAAATATGGAAAAATAACCACCACCATAAAAGCATATAATATAAATTTTAAGATGCTAAATGTTGGCATTGCCCAATCTTTATGAAAGCCACTAAGATTAACATTTCCATTTTGAATCTGTGCGAAAAACAAACCAATAGCATTAATTGTCCATTTTGTAATGTAATAAATTACTACAATAGTAAATAAATTGGGTAAAAAGCCTAAAAAGCCGATGAGTACTTTTTTTGCCGGTGATAAAATCCATCCTAATAACGTATCGGTAAATGATTTTGTTTCGGGAAATACACTAAATATTAACGGCAGCGACAGATAAACTAAAAGAATAATGACGACAATTCTTATAATGTTATTTACTCTAAAAGCAAATTCACGATGTTTTTGAGGTGTAAACAGCTGAAATTTTTTTATAGTTAAGCCATTTAAAAAACGATCCTGATTAGTTATTAGATATTTTTTTGAATACCTGAATAATTTATTAATGAAAAAAATAATTAATCCCAAGCAAAAAACAATCAACAAGATCTGGCCAATTCGTATCATCCAGTTTTTAAAACTATTTTGTTCTTTGTATTTTAAAATAATTTTTTTTATGGATGCGATGTTGTTTAAAGCAAGAGTGTTTATGTCTTTTTGTAACCATAAAGCATCGAACTCACTAACCGTCATAATAATATTATCGTTATTATAAACAACATCAATACTACTTTCATTTGTAACCAGCTTAAGAGAATCAACCGTAAAAAAATCATCTTCATACAATTTTTGAATGCGTTCCGAAATAACCTCGGCTCTCGCTTTTGGTTTGAATGAGCCAATTTTGGTATATACATTTAAAATGGTATCAGTAAACAGCATTACAGGGTAAGCTTTCGATGTTCGTTTTAGTGCTTCAATCTTCTCAAGTTGCGCTAATTTCTTTAATGAATCTTTTACTGTTAATGCTTTTAATTTTTGCTCAAGTTCAATCTTTTGATTAGCACTCAACGTTACACTTGCTAAATCTGCCTGTAATTTTGATTTTATAATGGAGTCTATTTTATGATCCTCTTTTTGTTTTAATATCAGTTGCTGAACGATTGCAGAACTATCCACAGCAGAGCTATCTGTTGCTTTTATCTTTTGGGCACTTATATTTCCATAAAAGACAATTAAAATTAATAGGATAGGGAGTTTCATTTTCTATTGATTTTGTTTTATTGATTTGTTAAAGTTTACACGCCATGATATACCAAGGCTAACGAAATAATCCTGTAGTTCATTATTTTTTCCATAGCCTGCCGATGCATCGAGTTGAATGTTTTTAGTTGCAATGTATGCAAAGCCAGCATCAAACCGGGTTTCAAAAACATCTTTTCTCAATTGCCCATAATTCTCTATAAATCCACTAAGTTTATTTGAAATTGGAAATCCCAAATTAATTACATATTTACCAGTAACAATTGGATCGTTACCATTTGTAGTATATATCCAATTTGTGCCAAGGGTTAATTTTTTAGATAGATTCCAGTTAGCTACAAATGTCATTACTGGGGCTAAATTATTAGCGCCAAAATTATTTGAAACACCCGGCATTTTTAAGCGCATTTGAAAAGCGGTAGTGGGTAATATTCCTTGCTGTTCAGATATGTTTACTCTAAATCCTATATGAAAATTGTTTATGCCATGATACGAAAAAATCGAATCTTTTATCGTAAAAGTATCCTTATGATAATCGAATAGCGTACTAAGTTCCACTCTTTCCATAACTCCAAATCTAATTACATGATCAGTAATGAAAGCTGTTGGTTTATTTTCATTGTTTATTTGTCCATCATATTCTACTCCCTGCTGAAACTGCAAAATGTTTTTACCAACGGTATAACCACCTATTGATTGCCCTGGCCTACCACTGCGAATAGTTTCATTAAATTGCGCTGTCATTTTGCATGCCAATAGCAGAATAAATACAAGAAGGAAGATTTTCTTGAAAGACTCAAACATTTATTTAGGTTGTTTACTCTTAATTTTGCTTGTAAAATTCTTTCACTTTGGCAATAATTTGATTTTCGGTCATTTGCTCAGCGGCTTCTACAGCTTTCAATCCGGGCGCTAAAAAACGGTCTTGCTCGATGGCTGTTTTTAAATGCGTTTTAAGTTCGGCAGGGCCAAAAACATATAACTCATCGCTGCCCTTTAAATGGCTTATAACCTCATTCAAAAAGTCATTTATTTGATGTTTTTTTCGTTCTTCAAATTTCTTCTCATTACTAACGTGCTGTCCACCTTGAAAAGAACCTTTATCGCCTTCTTTATCGTGGTGTACTCTATTTTCAATAGCCGATTGAATAGTTTTAACTGTTTGTGTATTATCATTAAAGACAATTATTGCCTTTGTACCATCGATCCATATTCCTGATTGTTTTTTCATATTATTTTTTTTTAGATTTTTATTAACATTAATACCATCAATTAATATTCAAGAAATGTTCCTGATAAAGATGGCATGTAACTATAATCAAACTGTAAAGTATTTGGTGAGCTAAGTACAGGTATTTTAGAATGGTTTACGAATTGTTGAGCATGAGTACCATTTAGCATTTGTTTAAGACTAAAGCTATGATCGGTCATAATTGCAACCAGATCCGCTTTTTGTTTTGAAGCAAAATTCAGGATTGATTCTGTAAAATTTTCATCATTGATAAAAAAGGGTTTACATTCAATTGCTTCGTGCTTTAAAAATTTCTCAACTTGTGCAACATATTGTTTCACTTTTACAGTATCATTTTTATTGTTTGTATAACCAACAATTAATATTTTTGACATG
>JBDSFC010000472.1:0-3601 GCA_039919745.1 Bacteroidia bacterium
AATTAACAAGCCCCTCAGCAACTAGGGCTTGTTTATAATTAAAAAATATATCAGCATGTTTGAGTTTTTGAAAAAATTATTTGGAGGTGAAAAAAAAGAAGAAAAGGGTGGCTATATTCCACAAGAATATGTTATTCCAAAAAAGTCTACGAATATTGATGAGCTAATGAAGGATGATGCACCCGTAATAACTTTTTCTGAATCAGATAATGCTGATGAGATCTTAAAAAATAATTCAGACCAGGTAATAACATTTTCTAAACCTGCGAATATAGATGAACTTTTTAATGATAATTCAAACAAGGAAATACTATTTTCTGAACCGATAGCAACCTTTGATGATGCAGGGAAAACAACCAAAACTAAAAAAAAGGTTTACAGTATAGAAGAGAAGTGGGAGCTTTTTGAAGAAGATGGTAAAGAAGGTTATAAGGATGAGAACGGCAATAAAATAATTGATGCAAAATTTGACTCTGCCGGAGATTTTGTGAATGGCCGCGCAATTATTTCTTTAAAAGGAAAAAAAGGAATAATTGATAACAAAGGAAATTATATCCTTGAACCAACCTACGATGATATTGATGAAGAGTTTGAAGGACATTTTAAATTAGAAACCCACAACCGCTATGGTTTTGCCAACCGGGAGGGAAAAATAGTTGTACCGCTGCAATATCTGGATGCAGGCGAGATCTCCGAAGGCCTGGTATGGGTTGAGAAAGAAGACGCGCTGGTTGGTTTCATAAACCTGCAAGGTAAAAAAGTTATTGATTTTAAATTTGACTATTGTGGTGATTTTTCGGAAGGCCTGGCTTCTGCAACACAATATGCATTTGAAGAAGGTCAGGAAGATAAATGCGGTTTTATTGATAAGAGCGGAAACTTTGTTATTGTTATGGACTACGATGATTCTGGTGATTTTAAAGAAGGATTAGCGCCTGTTTCTATAGATGGAAAATACACCTATATTGATACAAAAGGTAAACAACTTTGTACACCTGTTTATGAGGAGGCCGGGAATTTTGTACTTGGCCTTTCATGCGTTAGGATGGAATCCGGTGGCAAATGGGGCTATGCCGATAAAACGGGCAAATTGGTAATTCCTTGTCAATTTGAAAGTACTTCTGATTATATGGAAGAGGATGAGGCGATAGAATTTATAAAGGGCCTCAAACAAAAGTTCCTGAAAAAATAATAAAACCCTCCGCAACTTTTTATTTTTCTGTTCGTAATGATAGTTGAACAAAACCTCCAGCATTATGACAACGAAGCAGCAACACTACCAGTTAACTGTTAAATGGACAGGCAACACAGGTACTGGCACAGCCAGCAAGGATTCCTACGAAAGAAGCCACGAAGTTTCGGTTAAAGGAAAGAAAAAGATCCAGTGCTCTTCAGACTCAAATTATAAAGGAGATAAATCAAAAAATAATCCCGAAGATCTTTTACTGGCCTCACTTTCGGCTTGTCATATGCTTTGGTTCCTGCACTTTTGCGCCTTAGAGGGTGTAGTAGTGATTGATTACGTTGATAATGCGGAAGGTAAAATGATCCAAACCACCAATGGCGCCGGGTATTTTACAGAGGTTGTTCTTAGTCCGCAGGTAATTGTGCAACACAGTTCTATGATCCGCAAGGCAGATGAACTTCATAAAAAAGCCAGTGATTTTTGTTTTATTGCTAACTCGGTTAAATTTCCGGTATATAACAGGGCAGTTACACATGAATTAAAAGCAGGTGCTGCGGCTTAACTTTTCATTCTTCTGTTTTAATTTTTGCTTTAGGAACCTTAAGGGTTTTTAAATGTTTTGAAATATGACGTTCTCTTTCTTCTAACCAAATAATTTCATGGTAGGTTAAAATATTTTTATTGTGACAGTTTTTAAAGCGTACTTCGCTAATGGAATCAACGCCTATCTTTTCAATACAAATATTTATTTGGATTTTTCCTTCATCTGTAAGTCGCCTTGTATTATCGGGAAAATAAACCAGTAACGTATCTTCATCATTGGTTTTTTTAATAATAAGTTTAATATCGCTGCAAATGCCACTCGATTTTCCTAAGCCATAAGTAACAGGTGGTTTTTCCGGAATGGTGTCTTTTTGTTCTTTTAAACTTTCTTTTCTGTCAGATTCCCTTTGTTTTTTTCCGTTTTTTCTTCTCTTTTTAGCATTATATTTTGAAAGAAAAATACTTACCTTTTGTTTCAGGCCTCTTTTTCCACCGGAATCTTTACGTGAACCAGAAAATGAGAATACATCCATTAAACATTCTTTTCTGAAACAAATAAAAGGGAATTTAAAATGTATAACGCAGGAACTGGAGCCAAATACAATAGCAATTAAAAATATAAGACTGGGCTTACGCATTTATTTTAATCTTCTTTTGTTATTTTAAGCCAATCGCTTGGGTCGCCATCATAATCAAAATGTTCTATAAATTTAAAACCAAGTTTTTGTAATACTTTTCGCGATGCTTCATTCTCTGTATCGATCATCGCGTAGATTTCTTTAAGGTCCATCTGTTCAAAACCATATTTTAAACAGGCCTTTGCTGATTCGGTTCCATAACCTTTTCCCCAATGTTTTTTTATCAACCTGTACCCAAGATCGTAAAAATGAATATGATCATTTACTGTTTCAGTATGTAATTTTAAACCGCACCAACCAATAAAATTGTTTGATCCTTTTTCAATAACTGCCCAGCGTCCGATCCCATTAGTAACGTATTGTCCGCGGATAAATTGTATCACTTCTTTTACCTGATCTTTATTTTCTACAGGTTTATTTCCAAAATAGCGATGAACTTCAGGATCTGAATCTAATTTAAACAGACCATCTTCATCTGAAGGCAAAATTTCACGTAAGATCAGGCGTTCAGTTTCAATTATAAATTTCATAAACCGGTAATTAATAACTTTTAGGTATCAATTTTAATTCTTCCAGTATTTTATATGTTATCTCAATACGTGCCGCAGCTTTCTTAAAATCTGCAGTATGAATACAATTAGCAAAGTAATATACATTATCTTTTGTTTCTAAATAACCGACATACCATCCGTCGCTTTTTGGTTCTGTATCATTCCAACCTGTTTTTGCTCGTAATACATAACCAAGCGTATCTTTAGCGATCATAATATTCTTTACAATGTTCATATTACGTTTTGAGAAAGGTAGTTTGTTATCGTGCAGGCGCTTTAAAAAATCAAGTTGTTGTTCCGAAGTAATTCTAAGTCCGCCTTTTAACCAAAACTTATCCAGTCCTCCGGAAGTATCGCAATTACCATACTTTGCTTTATCGAGCCAGTATTTCATTTGTTTGCCGCCAACACGTCGTGCCAATTCTCGGTAATACCAAACGGTAGAATTTTTAAAAGCATTTTTAAGATCATGATCTTTGTTCCACTTTTCATTATCACGTTTTACACCATCCCATTTAATTACAAAGTTCTCATCTTTAATAACGCCTGTTTCCAGGCCGATCAAAGAATTACAAATTTTAAAGGTAGAGGCGGGAGAATATTCTTTTTTAAATTCTATTTGGTTGTATAAAATATAAGTATCATTTTTAGAATCATATAATGCAAAAGAACCTTCAATTTTA
>JBDSFC010000473.1:0-5671 GCA_039919745.1 Bacteroidia bacterium
TTACGGTAACCCCAGGCCAAATAACCAATAAAAGCTACCAAAAAAATCAGGGTGAAAATTATCCTTCCAGTTGTGAACATAATTATCAACAAAGATATGTAATAATTTGCTGTTTTTGGCTTTCATCATCTTAATATTATCCCAAACTTTAAGCTCCTGATAATGAACTATAATTTTTACATATCTAAATCCTTACTGGTTCTTATTCTGTTTTTCGGAATTTCTAAAATTAAAGCGTCAAAAGTAGAAAGTGGTTTTAAAGCATTATCTATTTACGATTACTTTAAGGCGAAAAAGATCTTTACAGGTTCAGATAAACAAGATCCTTATGCTTCTTTTGGTTTGGCCTTGATCTATAGCCGCAACGATAATCCTTTTTTTAATATTGATTCAGCTTCAAAATACGCTACGTTAAGTTATAATTTCTTTCAAAAGAAACACGAGAAAAAAGAATTCTTTAATTTTAAAATAGACTCACTTCATATTATGCAATTGGTGGATACTATTGCTGGCAAAGACTTTCAAAGAGTTAAGAAAGAAAATACGTTTGTTGCTTACACTAATTTTTTAAATCGCAATTATCTCGCCAATAAAAATATAATAAATGAGGCGATCTATTTGCGAGACGAAATTGAATATAACGAAACCGTGGCAATGAATGACAGCAAGCAAACGCTGGGTTTTGTAGTGCTACATCCGCAAAGCGCTTTCGTGCAGGAAGCTTTACTTTTAATTGACAGGCAGATTTTTGATGAGTCTACAAAAGATAATACAGCCGCTTCATATATTAGTTTTATAAAGACGTATCCAAAAAACATTTTGCTGAACTCCGCTTACGAAAAATTATTTTCTATTTATCGCGATAGATCAGACGTAAATGGCTTAGAAGCTTTTGTGAATGATTATTCTAAAGCCCCACAAACGCTTGAGGCCTGGAAGTTATTATTTGCCTTAACAGTAAAATCGTTTTCGAGCTCTGAGCTGGAAAAATTCCTGGAGGAACATCCGGCTTTTCCTTTAAAGAATTCTATTTTAAAAGAACTTGAATTAAATAATCTTGTTTTGTATCCTTATGAAAAAGACGATCTTTTTGGCTTTATTGATAGTAGTGCTAAAACCCTTATTCAGCCACAATTTGATGCTGTAACCATTTTTTCCGAAGGCCTTTCCGTTGTAAATAAGAACGATTCTGTTTTTTATATCAATAAAGAAAATACAAATCCTTTTAATCAATATTTTGCAGATGGTTACATGTTTAATAATGGTATTGCACCTGTAAAACACGGCAGTAAATGGTGTTTTATTAATAGGCAGGGCCAGATCATTTCTGCTGTATATGACGAGATCAACGAACTTTCAAATAATTGTTATACTGTTAAGCTTAATGGAAAATATGGCGCACTTAATAATTTTGGACAAGTAATTATTGAACCCAAATTTGAAGAAATGGGCGATTTTAAAAATGATTTCGCGTATTACAGGCAAGAAGGGAAAAGTGGTTTTGTATCAAAAGATGGATACGTGCATAAACCCGAATTTGACTGGCTTTCGGACTTTGATGCAGATAAAATGGCGGTTGTAAAAAAAGGTAATTCTTATGGCATTATTAATTCCATAGGTAAAACGATCTTAGAAACAAAATACGACCAGATCTTAAAAGCCAATAACGGGATCTTTATTGTAGTGCTAAATAACATGTATGGTTTTTATAGCGCCAATGCTTGTTTTATAAGTGCCGTTACCTACGATTTCGCAAAAGAAAAACCGGCAGATTTTTACACAAACGGCCAGGTATTTAAACTGGTGAAAAAAGGGCAACAGGCTTTGACCGACGCCAATGGCCGTGTAAGTATAGACTTTGGAGCATATGATGAAATTAATTTCGCATCCAATGGATTGATCCGTGTAAAAAAGAAGAACAAGTTTGGTTATGTTGATCGCAAATTAAACCTCGCTATTCCTTACAAATACACAAAAGCGGACGATTTTAAAGACAGCTGCGCTATAGTACAATTAAAAGATAAGATCAGTTTAATTAATATTCAGGGTAAAGAGGTGTTTTCTTCCATTGCAGAAATTCAAAAAATATCCAGGCATTATTTCCTTGTGCATAGCGAAAGTGAACAGTTGATAAATAACAAGGGAGAAGTTGTTTTTATCGATATCAGTGACATTCAGCCCTTAAAAGGCAGTGTTTTGATTGTAACCTTAAATAATGGTGCAATAAAATTATTAAAGGATTAAAACATTTATTAATTTTAAACTCTCAAATCGCATTTAAAAACTAAAATAAATTATATGTCAAAGCCACACAACTTTAGCGCAGGTCCTGGAATTTTACCGGAAGAAGTTTTAAAACAAGCCTCAGATGCTTGTATCAATTTTGATAATTTAAATTTATCATTACTTGAAATTTCTCATCGTAGTAAAAATTACGAAAAGGTAATTGATGAATCGCACGCGATCATTAAAGAACTATTTGAAGTAGGCGATGATTATGATGTAATGTATTTAGGCGGCGGTGCAAGTTTGCAATTTGCTATGGTGCCTTACAATTTATTAAGTGATAAAGGTTATGCAGCGTATGTTAACACAGGTGTTTGGGCCAGTAAAGCAATTAAAGAAGCGAAAATTGTTGGTAATACAAAAGTGATCGCTTCTTCGGAAGATAAAAAATTTACATATGTACCTAAAGGGTACGAGATCCCAACAGACGCTGATTATTTGCACATAACAAGTAACAATACTATTTACGGTACGCAAATGAAATCATTCCCAAAAACTAATATTCCATTGGTTTGTGATATGAGCTCAGATATTTTTAGCCGTAAAGTAAATGCTAAAGATTTTGCATTGATCTACGCTGGTGCACAAAAAAATATGGGTCCTGCAGGAAGCACAATGGTAATGGTAAAAAAAGACGCCCTCGGAAAAACAGGCCGCAAAATGTTATCAATGTTGGATTACCAGGTACACATCAAAGGTGGAAGCATGTATAATACGCCTCCTGTGTTTCCAATTTATGTAACACTGTTAACTTTAAAATGGTTAAAGAAAAATGGTGGCGTTGCATGGATAGAAAAGATCAATCAACAAAAAGCAGATTGTTTATATAATGAAATTGACCGTAACTCTTTATTTGTTGGAACAACAGCAGTAGAAGACCGCAGTCATATGAACGCTTGTTTCTTAACTACAAAACCAGAGTTAGAGCCTGAGTTTGATAAATTATGGAAGGATGCAAACATCAGTGGCATTCGCGGACACCGTGATGTGGGTGGTTACCGCGCATCCATGTACAATGCTTTACCTTTAGAAAGTGTACAAGTGTTGGTAGATGTGATGAAAGAATTTGAAAAGAAATTTGCTTAAGTGATAGAACGCAGATGACGCTGATCAATATGATCGGCGCAGATTTTAAAAAAGCGAACTTTATTAGTTCGCTTTTTTATTTACATTTGAAAATATAACATGACCAATATACCCGACATACATGAAAAGATCAAAGCTGACTTTGGTGCACAAGCCGAAGAAGCATTTGAATTAATAAAAGCTGCCATTGTTGGTAATGGCCATTTAAATGATGCGAGGATCATTCGCTGCATAATTTTTTTAGCTGACAAAAAAATCGAACAATTAAGGTCAACTATTCGAAAAGCAACCATCGACCCCCGTGACATAATGCTTTGGGCAGAATATATTCAAAGCGGACCCGGAGATCAAACCAAAAGAGTTCGTGATTTTAATAAGACCTTCGATCAATCGGAAAATGATGTTAGGGAGTAATTCGGAGTATATGAATTTCTGACTTAACTTTAGGAGATTGAACGCAGATGACACTGATCGAACAGATTGACACAGATTTTAAAAAGGCGAATGGCTGGTTTTTTTTAAACCAGATTGAGGACTGAATTTATATGAGATCTTTAACCGATATTAAAACGTATATAAATAACAAATCAACTATATGAAGTTTTTTTTGCTCCCTTTATTTTTAGTTATTTTTTTATTTCCTTGCTGCTCATTTAAACGTGTTTCCAAAACAAAAGATGTTGTTTACAGTCCATCAAAAAATTTATTATTGGATGTATACGCACCCCGAAAAATAAAAGAACCAAAAAAGATCCTGGTTTATCTATATGGCGGCAACTGGCGTAGCGGTAAAAAAGAACTATACAAATTCTTTGGCAAAGGCATGGCGAGAAAAGGGCTGATTTGTGTAGTGTTGAACTATCGCTTAAATCCCACACTTATCGAAGACATGGCAGGCGATGTAGCCGAAGCTGTAAAATGGGCAAAAGAAAATGCAGCTTCTTTTAAAGGTGATACCAATAACATTTATATTTCGGGGCACTCAGCAGGTGGGCACCTGGCAGCGATGGTAGCTACTGACAATAGCTATTTTGAAAAACTCAATATGCGCAATCCAATACAAGGTGTAATTTTAATAGATGCTTTTGGGTTGGACATGTATAAATATTTAACTGTTTCTAATAGCCCTAAAGACACTATTTACACAAAAGTATTTTCTAATAACCCGGCTCAATGGAAAAAACTCTCACCCATAAATTATTTAAGTAAACAAACCCCACCATTTTTAGTATTAACGGGTGGTAAAACCTATCCGGCCATTACGCAGCTAAACGATATATTTTATAGCGAATTAAAAAAGTACCAACCTAACGCGCCTTTTATTTTATATAAACGCAGAAAACACATCCCTATGATTGGGCAATTTTATTTTACCTGTGCTAAAGGGTACAAAGATGTTTTGGGGTTTATTGGAGAGCATTAAATTATCCGCATGAGTTACAAATCTGCACGAACAGGATATAAAGAAAATTGGGTATAAAACGGTAAATTTAAATATGAATAAATACATAGCCACACTTATTTTTTACATTGCTTCGTTTATTATTGTTTACATTTTAAACTGGTTAAGCCCTGGCGCGCAGGATGGGGGATTGGGCTTAGGAAGCCTTGCTGTTATTTTATTAGTGTTTGTTATTATTGCGCTTATGATCATAAGCATTTACAAAGGAATAAAAAAAAGCAAAGACTATTTTATTCTGGCCGGGATTCATTTTTTGATATTACTTGGCTTAGTAAGTACTTTTTTTATCTAAATTTGAGGCCATCCTTAATTATTTTTTCAATTGAGATTTAATGTTAATGAAACTTAATCATTAATAAGCGTTTTCTTAACAGTATTTTCACCTATAACAGGCAAATTTTATGAACTTTTGTTTACTCTTATTGTTGCAAGTATAAGATCTAATATTGTTGAATTTAAATAAATGAAAACATGGAAAATACAAAAACAACACCGGGCGGCTACCACAGTATTGTAGCTTATTTAAGTATGAAAGATGCGCACAAAGCGATTGAATTTTATAAAAAAGTATTTAGTGCAAAAGAAATTGGCCGTATTACTACTGCTGGAAATAAGATAGGTCATGCAGAATTAGAAATAGGCGATTCGCAATTTATGATAGCCGAAGAAATGCCGGAATGGGGCAATAAAAGCCCAAAAACATTAGGAGGCTCACCGGTAAGCATTTGTTTGTATGTAGAAGATGTGGATGCAGTTTTTGATTCTGCAATTGCGGCCGGTGCTACAATAAAAGACGGAATGAAAGTAAAGGACCAGTTTTACGGCGACCGCTCAGGC
>JBDSFC010000484.1:0-3234 GCA_039919745.1 Bacteroidia bacterium
CAATGATCTTTGCAGCTTCTGCTACTTTAATACTTGATGCACGATGAGTTCCCGGTTCTACAATTATCTCGTATACTTTTGCAATATTTTCTAAACTTTCTTTATCGCAACCGGAAACTATTTTTAAAATTTTCGTGATAGTATGTTCTTTATCACCCGGATTAATACGCTCAGGTGAATAACCAACTTTAAAATCTTTTACAAATTTTAAACCCGAATGTTGTTCTAAAACAGGAATACAATCCTCTTCCGTACAACCCGGATAAACAGTAGATTCGTACACAACATAATCTCCTTTTTTAAGTACTTTTCCAACGGTTGTAGATGCACCTATTAAAGGTTTTAGATCAGGTAAATTATGTTCATCAATTGGTGTTGGCACGGCAATAATAAAAAAATTGGCCTTTTTAAGATCTTCTAATTTATGCGTGAAAGTAATATCCGAATTGGCGAAATCTTTTTTAGTTAATTCCTGGCTCGGGTCTATCCCTTTCTTCATCATATTAACGCGCTTTTCGTTAATATCAAATCCAATCACTTTTATTTTTTTTGCAAAAGCAAGTGCAATTGGCAATCCAACATACCCTAAACCAATTACGGCAACCGTTGCATTTTTTTCTAAGATCTTTTTGTAAATACTCATATATTAATTTATAATTTTTAAACAGTAACTTCTTTTGTTGCTTTAATAACATTTGCCGGCCTTAAGGCATAAATACGTTCAATAATATCTACAACTTTTAAACCTTCCAATGCATTGGTAGAGATCTTATTTTTTCCGGTTAAAGTGTCTACAACATTTTCAATAACGTTATGGTGATTGTTTGCTGAACCTTTATAAGCACCATAATCATTTGCAGGATTTGTTTCTTCTAACTTTGGCATAGTGTAATCTTTAATATTACACACTTCTATTTGGTCCATATATTGGCCGCCAACTTTAACACTGCCATTACTTCCAACAATTGTTAAAGATGATTCAAGATTTTTTTCCCAAACAGCTGTTGAATAATTGATGCAACCCATACCGCCGTTTGTAAAATCAAAACTAACAAAACCACTATCTTCAAATGCAGTTGTGTTTTGATGATTAAAATCGGCAAACTTTGCCTGGATATTTGTAATATCACCAAACACCCAATACATAATATCTATCCAATGACTGAACTGTGTAAATAAAGTGCCACCGTCCAGGTCTTGTGTTCCTTTCCAGTTACCCGGCTTGTAATAACGCTCGTCACGGTTCCAGTAACAATTTAACTGCACCATGTAAATATCACCAATGATCTTTTTCTCAACCACCTCTTTTAACCAAACACTTGGTGGTGAATAACGGTTTTGCATAACGCAAAAAACAGTTTTATCATGATGCAACGCATTAAAAATAATTTTTTCGCAATCAGCTTTTGTTAAAGCCATTGGTTTTTCAACTACCACATGCTTATTGGCATCAAGCGCTTTTAATGCGTGAGTTGCGTGTAAACCATTTGGAGTACAGATATTAACTACCTCAACTTCAGGATGAGCAGTTAAAAGATCTTCAATGTTATTATAAAACTTTTCTTTCAGCTCAGTAATTCCTAATTTTTCTTTTGGAAGTTCATCACAAACGGCAATTAATTCACAGCCCGGATTTCTACGAACCATTTCAGCGTGACGCTTTCCTATATGTCCTTGCCCTATAACGGCAAATTTTATCTTATCCATACTTAACTTAATCTTGTAACAAGGTTATTCTCAAACTTATATTTTTGTTCGCTTTCTTTACACGAAGCAAAACCGTCTTTATCAAATTCCAATTTGTGTCCGTACTCGCTCATCCAGCCAACCTGGCGTGATGGGTTGCCTATCACAAGGGCATAATCGGGTACATGTTTTGTGACAACAGCCCCGGCGCCTATAAATGCGAATTTCCCAATATTATGGCCGCAAACAATGGTAGCATTAGCCCCAATTGAAGCGCCTTTGCCCACATGTGTTTTAGCGTATTCTGATTTACGGTTAACTGCACTGCGAGGATTTATAACATTTGTAAATACCATACTCGGTCCCAGGAAAACATCATCATCACAGGTAACACCGGTATAAATAGAAATATTATTTTGCGCTTTTACATTGCTACCAAGCACTACACCCGGCGATACAACTACATTTTGGCCAAGGTTACAATTCTGGCCTAACTTGCAATTAGACATGATATGCGAAAAGTGCCATATTTTGGTGCCTTCACCAATATCACAACCTTCATCAATAATAGCTGTAGGGTGTGCAAAATAATTCTTAGTATCCATAGTAAAAAGGACTACAAAAATAATAAAATTAGGGTGATAGAAAAATTTAATTTCACCTTATTTTAAAGGGCAAAAGGGCAATATTTTAATATATTTGTCGTTGCTTTAACGATTATGAAATTCAATTACAAAAACTATCTTCCGCATGGCATTGCCATTGTTATTTTTGCAATAATTACTTTAATATATTTTAAACCATTATTTAGTGGTAAAGAATTAAGACAAGACGATATTGCCCGCCACAAGGGCATGAGCAAGGAAATTGTTGATTACCGTACCGTTCATAAATCAGAGCCGCTCTGGACAAACTCTATGTTTGGTGGTATGCCCTCGTATCAAATATCCCCTGTGTATTCAGGAAACTGGATTGGCAAACTGGATAATGTTTTTAAACTATATATTCCTCTTCCTGCCGGGTATTTATTCTTATACTTTTTAGGCTTTTTCATTTTATTGTTGTGCCTCGACGTCAACCCCTGGCTGGCATTGATAGGAGGGGTTGCCTATGGATTAAGTTCTTATTTTTTGATCATCCTCGAAGCGGGGCATAATTCAAAAGCAAACGCATTAGGCTATTTACCCGCTTTGCTTGGCGGCGTTATACTATTATTTAAAGGCAGGCATTGGTTGGGCTTAGCTGTTACAACCTTATTTACCGCGTTGGAATTAAACGCCAATCACGTTCAGATCTCTTATTACGGCTACATTTTAATTGGTTTTGTAATTGCCGGATACTTTTTTACAGCGCTGAAACAAAAACAAATTAAAACTTATTTTAAAGCGGTAGCATTATTTGTTATTGCCACCATTATTGGCCTTTTACCAAATTACGCTAACCTTTCGTTAACGAATGAATATGGCAAATACAGCACGCGTGGCAAATCGGAATTAACGATAGATTACAATTCAATTAGTAGCGCCAGATCTACAGCAGTGGCTTTAG
>JBDSFC010000531.1:0-3697 GCA_039919745.1 Bacteroidia bacterium
CAGAACGATAAATGCATAAGAGTATTTCGAGAGCAATACTTTTCTTACAAAAAAATAACGGATACTAACCCATTTATCTAAATATTTATTACGATTTTGCTCAAAAGGTAAAACAATATTACAGCAAACTGATTTTCCATTTACATCTTTTGCGCCTCTGTTTGCGGCTTCCATTAATCCTGGCCCACCACCTGTCATTACCGTAAATCCAAGTTTTGCTAATTCGACTCCTACCTTTCGCGCTTTATCATAAAATGCATGCCCTTCTCTATAACGTGCTGACCCAAAAACCGTAGCACACGGTCCAAGAAAATGAAAAACACGAAAGCCTTTTATGAATTCAAATAATACTTTAGGGCAAATAAAAATTCGCTTTGTCTTGAATGCGGCCCTTGTAAAAAAAATCTCTCATCTGAATAAATTATTTTCTTGTTCATGTAATTTAGTAGATTTCATATTTATGTATTTCAAATTAACCACTTAAATGCGTTTTCTATAGTGACTAATTGCAGCCTTAAGACTGACATTCATCATAGCTGAACAAATTAAATTCAAGCATATTTACATTGTAAAATTTATTAAAAGCTTCTTTTAAGCTTTTGAAAACTACCAGGCCTTATTGAAAATTTAAGCGAAAAATTCAAAAAAGAAAAAGTCTAATTATATCAGATTACTCCAAATAATATGCATGAGATCGAATTAAAAAAGAGTATAGTAACGTTATTAGATAACGGCATACTTCATATACATTTTAAACCTGGCGCAGAAGTTTTATTGTCTGACGCGGTTTTAATTGTAGAAGCGATGGAAAAGGTAGGTAAAGGAAAAAAATACCCTGTTTTGATAGACGCGGGAGAATTTGTCAGTGTTGATCAGGAGGTTAGAATTTTTTCTGCTAGTGAAGAAAGCAATATGTTTACTATTGCTGACGCAATTGCATACTATTCCTTCGGGCAAAAGCTGATTGCTGATTTTTATATTAAAAACAATCATCCCGTTGTGCCCACACGCGCATTTGCAAAGAAAGAAGATGCTGTTAAATGGTTACAGACCTTCAAATAGTAAAAAACCTTCGTGAACTTAGTCAACTTCGTCTTATAGGGATATTTTTTTTGAGAGAGGATATAAAAATATCAGTACATTTATAACATTATGAGAAAATTAATAGGGTTTCTTTCAGTTGTATTTTTATCAAGTTTTATTTTATCAGATAAATACGCTTATACTTTGTTTGATATTAAAGGAAATAAAACGAGTTACGAGCAGTTGTTATCTAAAGCTAAAGATGCTGATATTGTTTTATTTGGAGAATTGCATGACAATCCAATTTGCCATTGGCTACAAAGAGAGCTGACAGAAGACCTGTATTCTATAAATAAAGAAAAACTGGTTTTAGGGGCCGAAATGTTTGAAGCAGATGATCAAATAGCCATCAATGAATATCTTGCAGGCAGAATGACCGAAAAAACATTTAAGGATGAAGTGAAGCTTTGGACTAACTTTTCAACTGACTATAAGCCTCTTCTAGATTTCGCCAAAATAAATAAACTAAACTTTGTGGCCGCTAACATACCACGTCGTTATGCAAACCTAGTTTACTCAAGAGGTGTAACCGCGTTGGATAGTATAGATGCGGAAGCAAAAAAATGGATTGCGTCATTACCGTTTAAATACGATGGCAATTTACAATGTTATAAGGAAATATTTGAGAACGCCGGAGGGCATGGAGGAGAAAACCTTCCAAAATCACAGGCAATTAAAGATGCAACCATGGCCCACTTCATTTTAAAGAATTGGTCCAAAGGTCAAACTTTCATTCATTATAACGGAGCATATCATAGCAACAGGCACCAGGGAATTGAATGGTACCTGAAGCAACAAATTCCCGACTTGAAAATCCTTGTAATTTCTTCTACAGAACAAAAAGACCTTAATAATCTGGAAAAAGAAAGCGTTGGGCTCGGAGATTTTGTTATTTGTATTTCTGCTTCTATGACTAAAACCTATAAATGAGTTTATCACTTTTCATCAAATAATTTACGCTTTGTAGCTTAATTCTTTGATGTGTTGAAACTGTAAGGAAATGTATTTAAAAAAACACTGGCATACGGTCTTTTAATTCATAAAGTTTAGCTAGATCAACTTTACGACGGTTCGAAATTTCACAAACAATCTCACAATAAAAAAAACTTTTTTTTGAGAGAGCTTTTTTATTATATAATCAAAGCGCCGAATACAACTTATATTTTTCTATCAGTTGCTGAGCTCTTTTGTGTCCTTTGGCAGCTGCATTTTTTAAGTAATAAATTCCCAACTGTCGTTCCTTATCAAAAAAATAACATACACCCAAATTAAACATCACATCGGGATGATCTTTTTTAATTCTTTCGGCAGCTTTAAATTCTTCTAGGGCTTTTTCTTTTTCGCCGTTATGAAGATAACATACACCTAAATTATTATATGCCTCTAAAAAATTTCTTTTGTAAAGGGTTGCTCTTTTCAAAAACACGATACCTGAATCAGGTTTTCCCATACCATAAAGACACCAGCCATAATTATTCAGGCACGAAGCGTTAGTTGAATCGATAGACAGCGCTTTAGCCAGATATGGCCTGGCTTTATAAAATTCACCAATCCCGTTGTAATAACAGCCAAGTATATTAAGAGCGGAGCGATTTTTATTGTCAAGACTAAGTTCATATTGAAAAAGAGTCTCGGAATTATTCCAACATTGCGCCTGTTTAAATGTGAGTATTGCAAAAATCACTACAAGACTATAAGAAAGAAAAAGAAAAGTTTTTACTTTTAACATTTTCTGTAAAAAAAATCCGCCAAAATAAACCGGCAAGATAAGTGTGAGGTAAAAATATCTTTCATTTACATAAGATTGGCTGTTTGGTATAATTTGCATAACAGGCAAAAGCATAATGAGCCAGGCAATAAGCAAACATAATATGTTTTTATTACTACGAAAATAGTATAAACAAAAAATGTAGGTCAACCCAGCCACAAAACAAAGTGTAATCTTAAAACTATAAAGCTCTGTCGGGCCAGGAAAAAAATGAAATAACGAAATATTTACCGGCCACAAGTACCTGGTAAAATAAAATCCTGTTTCAGATATAAATAAAAAACTTTTTTGCGAAATACTGTAACCACTAAAAGTTGTCTTAGATAATGGCCCGTTTTTTATTACAATAAAATAATAGGTAATAAACGAAATAAATACTGCCACTAAAACAAAGGGAATCATTTTTATAAAACTCTCTTTAAGAGTTCCATTAGCATAGAGATAAACTGCTGCAACCAAAGGAAAGCTCACTGCCATTGGTTTTGAAAGACAGGCTAAAATGAAAAGAAATAGACTTGCATAATAACATCTCTGCGATTTTTGTTGCTGATCTTTTAAAAAGAAAATAGCCGCACATAATAAAAAAAAAGCATATAAAACGTCTTTGCGTTCAGTGATCCAACATACACTTTCAGTAATAACCGGATTCAATGCAAAAAAAATTAAAACGATTAATGTCAAATATTCAGGCAGTTTTAATAGCCGAAGCAACTTGTAAAGCAATAAAATGTTTAACAAGTGAAGAAATAAATTTACAAAATGAAAACTAATAGCATCTCCTCCTAAAAAACCATCAAGGTAATAGCTACAGATAGTTAAAGGAATATACAACACAGATGCTTTACC